>JAULVH010000240.1:0-5203 GCA_032111105.1 Burkholderiaceae bacterium
TGAACCGTGCATTACTAAGTGCGTATTCGGTATGCGCTTGTGTATGGCTTTAATACGATCAATCGCTAAAATATCACCGGTCGGTGGGCGGCTAAATTTATAGGCACCATGGCTAGTACCAATCGCAATCGCGAGCGCATCCACATCGGTGGCTGCTACAAACTGTGCGGCTTCGTCGGGGTCAGTCAGTAATTGTGAATGGTCTAAAATGCCTTCCGCACCCACACCATCTTCTTCACCTGCCTGGCCAGTTTCTAGCGAGCCTAAGCAACCCAATTCACCTTCTACTGATACGCCCACCGCATGCGCCATTTCTACTACGCGGCGTGTTACTTCAACGTTGTATTCATAGCTAGCCGGTGTCTTTGCATCTTCTTTGAGTGAGCCATCCATCATCACACTAGAAAATCCACTGCGTATCGAACCCTGGCACACCGCAGGTGAGGCACCGTGATCTTGATGCATACACACAGGAATATCCGGATACTGCTCAATTGCGGCTTCAACTAATTTGCGTAAAAAAGCTTCGCCTGCGTATTTGCGTGCACCGGCAGAGGCTTGCAAAATCACAGGGCTATCAACCTCGGCAGCGGCTTGCATTATGGCGTGTATCTGTTCCATGTTATTGACATTAAACGCAGGCAAGCCATAGTGATGTTCAGCAGCGTGGTCTAGCAATTGGCGCAAAGAGATCAGAGCCATAGTGTTTCCTCCAAAGGATATTTAATTTAATTTTTTTTATCGTTCTACAGATGCCTGAAAAAATTCGGCACTTCACGAATATCCGGCACGATGCGATCAGGCATAGCATCAGCAATTGGGCGGCCTAAGTTGTAGCCATAGGGCACAGCCCAGCACAGCACGCCTGCTGCTTTGGCCGTTGATACATCAATCTCTGAATCACCTATAAACAATGATTCACCACTCGTCACACCCAAGGTATGTAAACAATGATTAATCATGCCGGGGTTGGGTTTTTTAACGCTTAATGAATCACCGCACACGATTAAATCAAATTGATCCATCAAACCGTGTTTTTCTAAAATGCGGTTAGCAAAGCGTCGCTCTTTATTAGTAACGACCGCTTGTTTTACCCCGTAGTCGCGCGCTTTACGAAGAGTTTCTACTACATGCGGAAACGGTGTACTGGTGGTGCCCGCCGTGGCTTCATAGTGATGTATAAAGCGCTGCATCACCTTTTCCCAATTGGCATCGGGTGCACCTTTTTGTTCTTCCCACGCACGCTTCATCAACCAACCCGTGCCGTGGCCTATCCAGTTGCGTACCTGATCTACCGATACGCTTTCCAGACCAAATTCTTTTAACGTGAGATTCACTGCCTCAGCAATTTCATCTGCTGTATCTAACAGCGTGCCATCTAAGTCATACATTACTAAAGCCATGATTTTTTCCTTTATCAAACAGCGATCAGACGGCTGCAATGAGTTGTTCAGCGGTGATGCCCAGCGCGTCATACACGTGCGGTGCGGGTGCCGATTCGCCAAAGCGGGCGATACCTATTACATGGCCAGCCAAGCCTACGTATTTGCGCCAGAAGTCTGGATGCCCTGCTTCAATCGCAATTCGTTTTACGCCTTCAGGTAACACCTGCTGTTGCCAAGCCAAGGGCTGCGCATCAAAGCGTGCCGTACACGGCATAGACACCACACGCACATGACGGCCGCGTTCACGTAAAGTTTTTTGTGCTTCGATAGCGATCATCACTTCTGAGCCTGTAGCAATCAGCACGGCTTCGGGTGCTTGCGCACAATCCGACAACACATAGCCACCCTTCGCGATCTGCTCTGCATTAATCGTATTTGATAGCTGCGGCAAATTTTGGCGAGAGAGTAGTAGTGCGGATGGGCCATCCTGGCGCTCAAGCGCACACGCCCACGCAACCGCAGTTTCCATACCATCACACGGACGCCATACATCCAAGCCAGGTATTAAGCGCAAACTAGCCGCATGTTCTATCGGTTGATGCGTAGGGCCGTCTTCACCCAGGCCTATAGAATCATGCGTTAACACATGCACCACGCGCTGCTTCATGAGAGAACTCATGCGTATGCCATTGCGCGAATAATCTGAGAACACTGCAAACGTGCCACCATAAGGAATTAATCCGCCATGCAGCACTGCGCCATTCATGATGGCTGTCATACCAAATTCACGCACACCATACGAAATGTAATTTGCATCACTATCTTTGTGGCTATGCCATGCGCGGCTGGTCTTACCGGCCGTAAGATTCGATCCGGTTAAGTCAGCCGAACCACCTAATAATTCAGGCACACCCGCCACTAATAAATCCAGCATTTGCTGACTTGATTTACGTGTAGCCGTTGCTGCGGTAATACCTTGGGCCAAAGTAAACAATGATGATTTAATTTCAGACCAATCAACCGGCAATTCACGATGGCTTACGCGCGTAAATTCTGCGGCCAACTCTGGATGTGCCTTGGCGTAGGACGTAAATGCATGCTGCCATTTTGCTTCATGCGCAATCCCACTAGCATTGGCATTCCATGCAGATTGAATTGATTCAGGTATTTCAAACGGCGCGTGCGGCCAATTAAGTGCGGCGCGCGTGGCCTCGGTTTCTTTATCGCCCAAAGGTGCACCGTGTACATCATGCGTGCCCACCATATTGGGTGAGCCCCAACCTATCTGCGTGCGGCAGATAATCATGCTGGGTTTACCGGTGGTGTGCTTGGCTTCTTCAATAGCGCTATTAATTGCTGCTGCATCATGGCCATCGATAGGGCCTATCACATGCCAGCCATACGCACGGAAACGTGCAGCGGTATCGTCTTTAAACCAGCCTTCAACATGGCCATCAATTGAGATGCCGTTGTCGTCATAAAAGCACGTGAGCTTATCAAGGCCCCACACACCGGCTAAAGAACATACTTCGTGGCTCACGCCTTCCATTAGACAACCATCACCTAAAAACACCCAGGTACGGTGATCAATAACGGTGTGGCCATCGCGATTAAAACGACGCGCAAGAATTTTTTCTGCCAGTGCCATACCCACGCCGTTGGCTAAGCCTTGGCCTAGCGGGCCGGTGGTGGTTTCTACACCCGGCGTAATGTCCACTTCCGGATGGCCCGGTGTTTTACTGTGCAGCTGACGAAATTCTTTGATATCGTCGATTGATAAATCGTAGCCCGACAAATGCAGCAACGCGTACAGCAGCATAGAGCCATGGCCGTTTGATAAAACAAAACGATCACGATCTGTCCAATGCGGATTGCTTGGATTGTGTTTTAAATGATGGCGCCACAGCACCTCAGCAATATCGGCCATACCCATAGGCGCGCCGGGATGACCTGATTTTGCTTTATTGACTGCATCAATCGCCAGAAAACGAATCGCATTAGCTAACTCACGTGTACTTGATTGAGCGTGTTTCATGCGCGCTTCCTTCTATCCATCAAACGCAAAATCATTGGCGTAAAAATCAATTGCATCGCCAGACCCATTTTGCCGCCAGGGATAACAAAGGTATTCGGGCGAGTCATCCATGAGTTTTCTATCATGGACAGCAGATACGGAAAATCTATCCCTTTTGGATTTGCAAAGCGAATCACCACCATGCTTTCATCGGCGCTAGGTATATCTTTAGCGATAAAAGGATTCGAGGTATCGACTGTTGGAACGCGTTGGAAATTCACATGCGTACGCGAGAACTGCGAGCATATATGCCGCGTGTAATCCGGCATGCGGCGCAATATCGTATCGAGTACAGCTTCTTGCGAATAACCGCGCATGTTTTGATCGCGGTGCAGCTTTTGTATCCATTCCAAATTAATGATGGGCACCACACCAATTAGCAAATCCACATACTTAGCTACATCGGCATCGTCACCCACATAACCACCGTGCAGGCCTTCATAAAACAAAAGCTCTGCACCTGCTTCCATGTCTTTCCATGGCGTGAAGGTGCCAGGGTCTTGGCCGAATTCTGCGGCCTCAACATCATCATGTATGTACTTACGTACTTTACCCGTACCGTTTTCACCAAACGTCTTGAAGGTATTCGCCAGATCACCTAACAAATTCGCTTCTGGGCTGAAATGACTAAATGAGCTATTGCCTGAAGCCTGCTGCTGCTTCATCGCCTCGCGCATTTCCAGGCGATTGTAGCGATGCATAGAATCGCCTTCGAGTATCTGCGCACGTATTTGTTCACGCCGAAAAATATGCTGAAAGCTTTTCATGACTGTCGTAGTGCCTGCACCAGATGATCCAGTGATCGCAACGATAGGATGTTTAACTGACACGGTTATCTCCGAGTTTTGTAATGGGTAGCAAGGCTGTTAATTTGCGTAGAGCGAGCGCTCTTGAAACAACGGTGAAGTGTATTTCTCATCCGTGCCGCTGTCGTACTCTTGGTGATATTTTTCTATACGCTCAACTTCATTGCGCGAACCAATCACTACCGGCACACGCTGATGTATATCGCCCGGTTGCATATCTAAAATACGTTCACGGCCGGTAGAACCTAAACCACCTGCCTGCTCTATCACCATGCTCATGGGATTGGCTTCGTACATTAAACGCAAGCGACCGGCCTTGGAAGGATCTTTGGTATCACGCGGGTACATAAACACACCACCGCGCATAAGAATTCGATGAATATCGGCCACCATGCTGGCTATCCAACGCATGTTGAAATCGCGACCGCGCACATCGGTTTTACCGTTTTTACATTCGGCCACATAACGCTGTACGGGCGGCTCCCAGAAGCGCTCGTTACTCGCATTAATAGCAAATTCACTGGTATCTGCGGGTACTTGCATGTGCGGATGTGTGAGGATGAAGTTACCCACTTCACGGTCCAGCGTGAAACCGTGCGTGCCTTTACCCACCGTCAGTACAAACATAGTAGATGGGCCATAAATTGCATAGCCTGCTGCTAATTGCTGCCTACCCGCCACTAGAAAATCAGACACCTCCGGCTTACGGCCATCTGGTGCACGCAACACAGAAAAAATCGAACCGACCGATACATTCACATCAATATTCGATGAACCATCTAAAGGATCAAACACTGCTAAAAAACGGCCCGTGCCCTCGCCCGGATCAATCTCAACAATGTCGTCGTTTTCTTCAGAGGCTAAACCGGCTACCAAGCCGCCCATAGCAAAGGTATTGATGAACGCCTTATCTGACATCACATCTAATTTTTTTTGTG
>JAULVH010000241.1:0-3532 GCA_032111105.1 Burkholderiaceae bacterium
TGAAAACATACGCCTGTCGCAAAACAATATTGTTGATCCTGAAAATCGTTATCAGCAGATTTTCAAAATCCAGGTGGAGTTGCCACCGGATATTTCAGAAGTAGACCGCCGGGGTATTTTGCGCTCCATTGAGCGTTGCACTGTTAAAAAAGTTGTGCAAGCCGGACCGGAGTTTGTCATTGAAGAAGTGGCGAATCTGGATGCGGATGCGCAATCCTTGCTGACTCTGAAGCCTGCTGCTGACACCGGTACTTATATTCTGGGCAAGGACCTGCCGCTGGAGCAAACCATCGCCAATATGTCAGGACTGTTGGCGGATCTGGGTATCAAAATTGAAATTGCCTCGTGGCGCAATATCATTCCCAATGTGTGGTCGCTGCATATCCGCGATGCGCACTCGCCGATGTGTTTTACCAATGGCAAGGGTGCGACCAAGGAAAGCGCGTTGGCTTCGGCTCTGGGCGAATATATCGAGCGCATCAGTAACAATCATTTCTACGCCGGGGCTTTTTGGGGTGAGGACATGGCCAACGCGGCGTTTGTTCATTATCCCAATGAGCGCTGGTTCAAGCCGGGTCCTGCGGATGCGCTGCCGGCTGACATTCTGGATGACTATTGCCTGCCAATCTACAACCCCGACGGCGAGCTATGTGGTTCCCATCTGATTGATACCAATTCCGGCAATGTGGAGCGCGGTATCTGTTGCTTGCCTTATGTGCGGAAGTCAGATGGCGAGGTCGTGTATTTCCCGTCCAACCTGATCGAGAATCTGTTCGTCAGCAATGGTATGAGTGCCGGCAATACGCTGGCCGAAGCGCAGGTGCAATGTCTGTCCGAGATTTTCGAGCGGGCAGTCAAGCGCGAAATTCTTGAAGGGGAAATGGCGCTGCCCGATGTGCCTCCTGAGGTGCTGGCGAAATACCCGAGCATCCTGGCCGGGATTCAAGGGCTTGAAGCGCAGGGATTTCCGGTGTTGGTGAAGGATGCCTCACTCGGCGGAACCTATCCCGTGATGTGCGTCACTTTGATGAACCCGCGCACCGGCGGTGTCTTTGCTTCCTTTGGTGCGCATCCCAGCTTCGAAGTGGCGCTGGAGCGCAGTCTCACCGAACTATTGCAGGGGCGCAGTTTTGAAGGCCTGAACGATTTGCCCAGACCCACCTTTGAGAGCAACGCAGTCACCGAGCCAAATAACTTTGTTGAGCATTTCATCGATTCCAGCGGTATCGTGTCCTGGCGTTTTTTTAGTACCAAGGCGAATGTCGAGTTCGTCGAGTGGGACTTTTCCGGCAAAGGTGAAAACGCCAATGCCGAGGAAGCCGCTACATTGTTTGGCATTCTCAAAGACATGGACAAAGAAGTGTACGTAGCGACGTATGACCAGCTGGGTGCCATAGCTTGCCGGATTCTGGTGCCCGGTTATTCGGAAATATATCCGGTCGAGGATTTGGTCTGGGATAACACCAATAAGGCCTTGTTATTCCGCGCCGATATTCTGAACTTGCATCGTCTGGATAATACAAGCTTGGCAGGACTGCTTGATCGTCTGGAAAACAATGAATTGGATGACTACGGCGACATAGCGACACTGATTGGCATTGAGTTTGATGACAATACGGTGTGGGGGCAGCTGACCGTTCTGGAATTGATGCTGCTGATTCACCTGGCATTGCAGCAATTTGAGGCGGCGCATGAGCTGGTAGGCGCCTTCCTGCAATACAACGACAACACCGTCGAGCGCGGCTTGTTTTATCAGGCCATGAACGTGGTACTTGAGGTGCTGCTCGATGATGAGCTTGAGCTGGATGATTACACGGTCAACTTCCGTCGTATGTTTGGCAACGAGCGTATGGATGCAGTCATCGGTTCGGTCGATGGCAGCGTGCGATTCTTTGGATTGACGCCAACCAGCATGAAACTGGAGGGGCTTGACCGGCACCACCGCCTGCTCGATAGTTATAAAAAAATACACAAGGCGCGTGCAAGGGTGGCGGCTACCGCAAGGTAGGGTTGCAAGTTACGAGCTGCTTCGGTACCGGGATATCAGATATTCTGGTACCTCTGGGGCCAATCTCTCCTACCGAGCTTGTTGGGTTCCATTCAGGTAAGCATTGATGCCACTTGGTTCTTTGTTTACAATGCGGTCAATCGTACGATTCGGAGTGCTGTGATGAACCCTATTTCAGCCAATGATCTCAAAACAAGAGGCGTCGGTGCAATTGAGCAGGCCTTGCAGGAACAAGCTGAGGTATCAGTAACCGTGCGTGGTGAAGTCAGGTACGTTGTCATGAGCAAAGAGCAATACCAGTACTTGCGCGAGTGTGAAATTGAGGCGGCGCTGGCCGAATCGAAGGCCGACCTCGATGCCGGACGCTTTGTGAAAGAGACCGTGGCTCAGCATTTACGGAGAATTGCAAAAATCAATAAAAGTGCCGAATGACTTGGCAGCTGGTTTTCACCGACCAGTACACACGTCGGGCAGCGCGCTTTCTTAAACGCCACCCGGAGATGGAGCCTGTCTATTCAAAGGCGCTGCGTCTAATCCAAGCTAATCCTCACCACCCGTCACTGCGGCTGCATGCATTGAAGGGCAGGCTTGATGGTTTGCACAGCGTATCGATCAACATGAGTTTCCGAATCACGATGGAAATGATTATTTCTGACAAAGACATCATCTTGATCAATGTGGGTGATCATGATGAGGTTTACCGATGATTTTTATGAAAAAATTTATTTTTTTAGTTCTCATATTTTTCTCGCCATTGGCAAAAAGCGCTGATTGGGTTCTGCTTTCAAGTGACGAGTTATCAAGCACATTCCTTGACGTGCACTCTGTTAAGCGAACTTCGTCAAAACAGGTTCAGTTTCAAATCAAGCTCATCTTTCGTTCCCAAAGAGACATGATGGGACTGCTGCACAATGCGGCATCGACAAATTACAAGATTTCATGCAAATCTGGCTTGATACTTTTCAGGCAAAAATTTTTGCTGAACGATGATGAGATTGTCTGGACCCATCCAGCTTCGGATAAAAAGCAAAAAGTAGAGCTGGAATTGTCCGATGAGGTGCTAAAGAAGGTTTGTCGATTGGATGATCCGTCATAAAACGCCCATCTTTATCAGCAACAGAAATCCCATTAATGCGATCAGTCCCGTGATCACCAGCCCCACAATCGCATGCGACCAGTCGCGTGGACTCGGCCAGCTGGCAATCAGGCATTGCGCTGCCACGAGTTTGATGCCCGCACTCTGCGTCGACAGCAGTGGCGTGGTGATCGATTCAATGAACAGGTAAGCGCTGCCAGGCAGCAGCGCCATCGGTGCAAGACCAACCAGCGCGCTGTTCCACCAGCGCAGGTTGGCGAATGCCACAGAGCCCAGAACCCAGCCACCCTCAAGCGTACGATGCGGAATCACTGACAGAGAGACGGGCTTGGCACCCGTGATCCACCCCGCCAGAAAATGCAGTAGTTCATGCGCCACCGTTCCGGGCCAAACTGAGAGCGCGAATAATAAAGGCCAGCGACGCAGCC
>JAULVH010000242.1:0-8223 GCA_032111105.1 Burkholderiaceae bacterium
GACGCTTACCTGCAGCAGATCAAGCCGCGCACTGGCCAGACGAAGGAGCCGTTGAGATCGGTCAATGCTTATCAAGATAGCATCGCAGCCATCATCGCTGTCGCCCTCAAGCATGTGTTGATTGAGTCCAGACCGAACCATGGCATCAAGCTTAAGTAATGCCTCAGCAGGATCAATTTCCAGATGCGCGCTGTAGATACGTTCTAGCGAATTATTAACCAGCAAAGACAGCATGGCGCCTGGTACACCATGCCCAGTAGAGTCTGTTAATGCCAATGTGAAGGGTTTTGAAAAATCTCCCGACTCATTTTCTGAAGATACCCACCACATATCTCCACCGATCGTGTCACGCGGCGCCCACAGTACATCAAATGTTGCGAACCGCTTACATACCTTTTGCGGGTCCGGCAATTGATTATGCTGCACATGCCGCGCATAGCGAATAGATTCAAGAACAACGGCAAGCGATTTATTCGACTCAGAAATAACGCTGTGGAGTAGCTTTTCTTTATAGGAGAGCTTTAGCCATGCCATATACTCTGCTGAGCTTCCGATACGGTCGGGTCGCAACGAAAACACACAGCGCCACGTCAACTCGCTGTGCTGAGCGGAATACAGGGTTCTTTCTGGCAGCGGAGTGATCTCGTAGTTCCAATCTACCGAGACAAACCGAGCGATATAGCCTTCAACCAAGCCCTGACTAAACGCTGCATGATGCGGCGCGAGCGTGGTGACTGCAGTGAAGTCATAAACAAGCTCCGAGATCTGCAACGAGCGGAAGCAGATTTCTACGCCGGGTACCTTCATAGAGGCCGAGGTAGCGCGATGGTAGCTAGCGGTCATTTGCTCGACAAAAAAAGCCAAGCCCATCATTTTCTGTTCAGAGGTATCGGCGGCCGCCATCATTGCGCCGTACTGCTCAACTGATCTACCAAACTCCGCCAGCGCCTCTGGATAATAATCAAGCTGGCTTAAGCCGAATGACAGTAATGCGATATCACCAAATCGCTGCCATACCGCCTCATGAATCTCGCGCCGTAACTGTGATGGATACCAAGAGAGGGGGTCAATATCTTTAATGCCATTCGCCGCAAGAATATCTTTACCTATTGACCCCATTTCAGCCATAGTCACCACCGTGGAGGCGACTGCTCTGCCGATGATCAGCGCTGTATCGAATTCGCGACCCGAGGCCAAGGTTATCGTTGATAAGGAATCACTCATATTTCACACCCCCCCACACTCTCTTTATTTTGCCCAACTGACCTGAGTTTAACCACTTGATTATTGCCGACAAAAGCGATGCTTAACAGCCCGTACACACCTGAGCCCGAAAACTGCATGAAGTTATAAATTCATTACGAATTGACAACCTATAGCACCGAAGTTAAATTGATTAATGGGGATATAAATATTGCGAGAGAAATGTGCGAAAAATAATAACTATTTGGACGGTCACATTTATTCTTTCTGTGGGCTTTATTAAAACTAGTTCAGCTGAACTAGTGGTATCTGAGACCACGCCAATGATGTTCAGCGACAAGGAAGTCCTTGTTTTTCAAGATACCAGTCAATCGCTTTCGGCACAGGAGGTTCTAAATAGCTCAGACAAGTTTGTGAGCCCCCAAGATATCAAGTCTTTCGCGCCTAGCATTAACTACTGGATTCTACAAAAAATAAAAAGCCAGCTCCCTACAGACAGAGTCATTCAAATTGATGCATCCGGGTGGCGAGATGTACAGCCCCATGTGCTCTATGCCGATGGTCAGCTCGAGCAGCTGAAACCAACGGGGTTTATAGGTGCACGCAACGCGTTCCTTGAAATCAGCCCATCTACTGCAAAGATTGCGGATAACTTGAGCCAGTTTCCTATATTTACGTTGAGAGCCGGATCTGAAGTAAAACTGCTAACCCGCGTCAGCTTTCATCCAATTTTTCCAGCAAAGTCTTTTTCACTTAACTTGGCTGACAGTGCTAGTTTTTCCGAATTCCGCCGCTTCAGCTTGTATGTCGAGGGGCTATTGCTCGGCATCCTACTTGCACTCACTATTTTTTCAATCTTTAACGCAGTTCAAACAAAAGATAGAGTCAATATTTACTATGCTGTCTGGATTACTATCGCTTTTTTATCGGTATCTTCCTTGAGTCTTATCGATGGTCATCGACTTTTCGAATTCTTTATTAATGTCGAAGGTTTGAAAGCATCATGGTCTGACAGCTACGCCTACATCATCTTCATCGTATTGGCATTTGCGCAGTCAATCAGCTATGTACTTTTTGCACGCCAATATTTGGGTATCCAGAAAAATTTTCCGAAGATTTATCTCCTCACAAATATATGGATTGCCTACGCTCTGTTGTATTGCTTTTTGGCCGCTACCGGCGGATTTTATGGCGCAGATTCTTTGCTTAACGCAAGATTTTTTGCGATGCCATACAGTGTGTCAGTAGGCGTGATCTTGATCACTTTCTTCGTTTGTAGCTATCTGCGGTATCGTGAAGGCTTTGGATTTGCCCTGTATTTTACGTACGCTGTCATACCCTACTTGGTATTTCGACTTGGGTTCTTATTCGGGATTATCGGGATCCCCTCGCCTTTTCAATATTTGCCCGACTACGGCTTTGGTTATATCTTGAAAAACCCGTGGACGAACCAAGCGTTTGGGGTGTGTATGGAAGCGCTTATCATGGCACTAGCTGTGATCAGTCGTGCACGGTGGCTTCAGACCGAGCTAAATCTCGCTGCAAGCAAACATACCGAGGTCATACAGCAGCAAAATCTGCTCCTCGAAGCAAAAGTACAAGAGCGCACGCAAGAGCTCCGGCAAAAGCACGATATTGTGATTGGCTCCGTCAACTACGCGAGCCTTCTGCAGCGCGGGCAACTACCGCGCTCAATTCGAGTCGATAATCGGTTCGAGTCGTTTGCAACCATCTGGGAGCCACGCGATACCATCGGCGGCGACCTTTACTGGATCTCATCCTCACAGCACGAAGGGCCATTTGTGCTAGCGGTAGCTGACTGTACTGGGCATGGCGTTCCAGGGGCTATGCTGTCGCTTCTGGTGAGTACCTCACTTGAGCGCATTTATGCAAAGTCAACAGCGGTCGAGCCGACCACTGCGCTTAAGTCATTGGATTACCATGTGAGGACTGGATTAAATCAAGACCGTACAGATTCAGAAACAAACGATGGCTGCGATGCTGCCATGGTGAGAATCCATAGTGACAAGCACATGCTGGAGTACGCGGGCGCGAAAATCGATTTATTTCACGTCGACCATCAGCACCAGATACATCAGTACAAATCCAACCGAATAAGCCTCGGCTACAAAGATCAAAATACGACCTCCGTACTGCCCACAACGATTATCAACTATCAAAAGGGTGATCTGTTCGCTATTGTGACAGATGGCTTGTTCGACCAACCCGGCGGAGACAACATGAGTCGACCTGTATCGTTCGGCTACCGCCGGTTTTTACAGATCATCAAAAATCACAAAGAACAAAACTGTACGGACATAGCTGAACAACTACAGTCAGCTTTCTTGGCATGGCAGGGAGCGCAATCCCGCCGCGATGATGTGACCGTTGTACTCTTCAAGCTTTAGTAAAGCTTTTGGCGTGTTGGTACTAACAAGGTTCAAAGCGCTAATTAGTTGCCCCCCGAGGTAAAGGCGAGCTGAATTAGACCTTGAAAACGAGTACAGTTAAGTCATCACGCCTTGAATTCTTACCCTGCCAACGTTCGTGGCTGTCTTTTATGGCCTGCAGAATCTCGGCCGCGCTTTTTAGATGATTATCTACCAGTACTGCTTCAAGTCTTCTATAGCCATAGGCAACTTTGCCAGCGGATCCCCCAGGTTGATCGGTCACGCCATCGGTAACCAAAGAAAAAATATCCCCAAGTTCATAAGCAATCGTCGTTACCTGCGGAGCCTCTGAATCGTTGACCATCTCCCGGTAGCCAAGGCTACATTTCGCCGGGGAATAGCGAGTACATACCCCTTTATTTGATACATGAAACAGACCAATTTTTGCACCAGCAAATTCAACTATTTGTCGGTCGGTATCAATGCGCAGAATCGCTGCGTCGCACCCATCATTACTTTCACTGTCCGCGCGATCTTGGTTCAAACCAAGCCGTACAAATCGATCGAGTGCTAATAATGCCGTAGCTGGGTCTTGCGTAGTATCGGTAGCATATATACGATCAAGAGAGTTACTCACTAGCAGTGAGAGCATCGCACCCGGTACGCCATGACCGGTGCAGTCCGCGACTGCAACGATAAATGGCCCTGCATGCAGTGATGATGAAAGCCAATATACATCACCACCGATGACGTCCCTCGGCTGCCACAGCGCGGCAAATGATGCAAATCTGCCGTCCACACGGATTGACCGTGGTAACTGCCCGCGTTGCAGGCGGCTGGCATAGTTGACTGAGCTCAAGATATGCTGATGCGCCTCATCCAGCGCATTATGCTTTTCGAGTAGCTCCTGGGTACGCTCAGCGACCGTTATCTCAAGTGTGTGCTTTTGGCTCTCGATAAGTGCCCTGTGTGATTCCTGAGCATTGACCAATTCTTCTTGGATCCATTTATTCCTGCTGACGACAGCTAGCGCCATAATGATTGCCTCACCACATAGCCCGATTCCTGCTGACACAAAACTATTCTGAAGCAGGTACGCGATCCCTGACTTCGGCATGTAGCTGAAAATCGATGGGAAGCCCAGCAATCCCCACACAAAAATCAATCTGAAAAAGAAGTAAGGGATGCAGCCAATCAAGAAAAACTTGGCGATCCGCATGCCATCGCGGTAGCGCTCTAGGCCACACTTGAAAATAATGCCGCAAATAATCAGCGGCAATACCGCATTAGGAAGATAGTAAATGCCCGGTGGGATAGTTGTTCGGAAAAAAATTGGATGCAAGAACACCAGTACAAAGAACGCCGAGCACAGGTAAATAAATTTTTGAGCTTTAGGAAAAAATCTTGCAAACTGTAAAAACGCACTCGCAAATAGAAAGAAGAAAATTAACTGTCCATATGCAGGTAGGCTGTAAAGTATATTAGCGAGATAAAGCTCACCAATTTTTATGCCATCAACATTTGCGGCAAATTCAGAGAAGTGCAGCCCATCATGCGTGTATAAGCTCAAGACTTGGAAAAATGCAAAAGTGATCCATATGCCATACAGCAAACTGGTGCGGTCTCTGTTCAACAGGTAGGAGTACCAACCGAATACTCCCAATGCAAACAAAATTCCCAGCAAGCAGCCTTCAATGTACAGTCCAAAGCGCCGAACCTCTAAAAACTTTGCGTTGTCAATCACACGCGGTACGAAGCTCCTGGTAAACGTGGGTAGTGAATTGACTTGCGAAAGAAGGAGTAAAGAATGGCCGCTTTTTAAGATAAAAAGTGCCTCTCGACTTGGCACCTTCGCTGATCCCTCAATGCTCGGATCAATATCGCTGAGTGGGGAGTAGCTGAATCCAAATCCCGCCTGCTTCAACGGGACGATCAAGCCATCTTTCTCAATAACGAACGTGCGTACGCTGAGCCATGGCCCATCCAAGCGATACTCACGGTCGTGGTTCAAATCGCTACGAAGACTTTGTAGAATCCAGTAATGACTATCAGCATCGATCGGCCCCATATCAGCAGCTAAAACAAATGCTTGTTTGCGGCTTAAAACCTCGTCCGGCGTCATGCTACCAGTTGGGTCTTTCAAAATATAGGTGTAGTTTTTCGGCGTGAAACTTATCGGTGTCTCAGGCGTTATGCGGAACGTATTGAATTGCTGATTTGCCCCGGCATGCCCAAGGTAGCCAAGAAAAAAAGATGTCAAAAGAAATTTGACAAAGATAGCCACAGTTCAGTGCTCGGCGCGCAATCTGTCTGCAAGCTCGCTAAGTTGATCAGCAAGCTTTCCTTTTGTGTCCGCATCTAAAATGGCGGGATCAAGTTCGATACTTATCCCTGCAGGATGACTGAGCGCATAGGATTTCTGATGGTGCGGTTGTTTTCGGCCTGTCACAGCATAGGTCTTGATATTTCTCGCGATGCCTTTCATCGAGATAGCACCGCGCGGCTCTACCTCAACCAGATCCTGTACATGCACCCAAGTTTCATAGCTCATCAAAATGCCGCCCACATCGGCATTTGACTCTAAGCGCTGCGCTAGATTTACCTCGCCACCAATGATCGTATAAGAAAGACGCTGATCACTTCCGAAATTCCCTACATTGCAGTAGCCAGTATTAATGCCAATTCGAATCTCAAATGGGTTATCAAAACCAACATTGCGCCAGCGTTGCTGCAACTCGGCTAGCCGCTCCAGCATCCTCAGGGCCATCTCAACACAAGCACGTGCATCTTCTTTGACACCGCGCGTTTCGGGATCACCAAAGAACACCATCATTGCATCACCCATGTACTTGTCGATAGTAGCGCCATGAGCAAGTGCAATCTGCGTCATCTCGGAGAAATATTCATTCAGGTACTCGGTGAGCGCTTCCGGCTGAAGATTTTCAGATGTCTGCGTGAACCCCTTGATGTCACTGAAAAATACGGTTAACTTTTTTCTTCTCGTTGCGATTCTAGTATCGTGGTTTCCTGCAAACAGTGCCTCGTGTATCTGCGGAGGTAAATATTTCGCAAGCTGCTTCGACAAATTTTCCAGCTCGGTCTTTCGGATATCGAGTTCGTGGGTTTGAATTTTCAGGTTTTGGTTCAGCTTTACGAGTCGCTGTTCTTGGCGATCTGAGTGTCGAGTCAAGTCCTCATTCTCGCGGACTACTCTCGCAAATCGTTCGAACAAACGTTCTGCAAACGCGCGAATCTCATCCTCGCTACCTTTCTCCAGGATCGCTGGCCCCTCAGCCAGTAACCGCTTTTCGCGGTCGTAAAGATCGAATAGCGAGTCATCCATCTGAATTTCAGTTAGCTTTGATCTCAATACTGAGTTCAGGGAATCGGTCTTTGAAATCTTCGCCTAGCTCTTGCATGATGTCGTCATCATCGGTGTAGTGCCAGCGCACGGTTACTGGCTGGCCTGCGCGACGCACCGCCTCAAAACCCTCAAAAATTCTGAACATCGCTTTGATACTAGAGCTATTAATGTAAATCATGGAAATATCCGCTTCGAGTGGCTTGGTCAGCGAACTCGGAAGCTGTTCTACAGCGTGCACTACCTGCCCGTAAAATGCAGCGACATCCTCGGGATATGACTCTCCTTTCATACTGAAGAGCCCAGTCGATGCCGACAAATGAATCTCGGGTGTTCGGTCGGTAGCAGGTATCTGCAGGTCGGTGGCGGTACTCATCATGTTCCTTTCAGATTCGCGCGGAGAGGAAGAAATCGACGTGTTGATCATCGATATCGCTGAATACAAATGAAATTGGATGGGTTGCGCGGCGGGCGATTTCAAGCAAGCCAAGTCCGGCTCCCGGGCCTTCATGCTCGTTAGATCGCGACATTCCCTCTCGATACAATTGGCGGATCGTGTCTTTATCGGCCCCCTGCAACTGATCAAGCACTGTCTTCAATTTCACAGAGTCTTCTCGGGCGATGCGATTACCGCAAACGATAACTATCTCACCCTCATGCTCAGAAATGCACACCATACCTGTTGCGTTTTGCTCGGTTCGGCCGTGCCAAATTAGATTTTGCATACCTTCCATGAACACCGAGAACACCGTACGTGAACGCTTCGTGTCATCTCGGCCTTCTAGCCTGGCTTTTAAAATATCGGCAAGCGAGACCATTAATTCATCGGACACAGTCCCGTTGTAGGCCATGATGACCCCCGATACCTGCATCACATTACGCACTGCTATTGCTTGAGAAATCTCCATGAGCTCTCCGGCGGCTGGGTTGCCCTGCGTGGGCGGTAGTGGCCCACCGTGATGAGCCACAGGTTAAATCTCGGTCCGTTTCGATGGACCGTTAAATCTTAGTACACATCATTCACAAAGTTAATCTACTTCGCCTCCATGATCATGAAACAGCGCGTAAGCAAGACCGCGAATTTTCAAATATTTAACATCCGCATCGATTTAATTTCATTTCAATAACCCGCAAAACGCTGTTTCAGCCGGTGCTGGGCTCTTATAATCTAGCTGCGCGAAGTTATTTGGTTCGCCTAAAAACTAGACGCCCGGTTTTTGGGTTTATTGAGTCTAGAATAAACCCTAGGTCTTTCCACATTGGTGCACG
>JAULVH010000243.1:0-10640 GCA_032111105.1 Burkholderiaceae bacterium
ACATGAGTGCTGTGAGCAAGAAATCCAGCCAAAACACCATCAACGAACCTATAACAACTGTACGCGTGGTCGCCCTTGCCACGCCTTCTGGTGTGGGTGCGGCACAATATCCTTCGTAGAGCGCGATGAAAGTTACGGCCACACCAAACACGAAACTCTTGATTACGCCATTCATGACATCCGCCCAGACGTCGACACCGGCTTGCATCTGTGACCAGAAAGCACCCTCATCCACGCCTATCAGGCGTACACCGACAATATAACCGCCCATTACACCAACAGCACTGAAAATGGCTGCAAGTATGGGCATAGAAATCACACCCGCCCAAAACCGTGGTGCCAACACACGCGTCATCGGGTTTACGGCCATCATCTCCATGGCAGCGAGTTGCTCCCCTGCCTTCATCAACCCGATTTCTGCAGTCAGGGATGTGCCGGCACGTCCGGCAAACAGCAAGGCGGTGACTACCGGACCCAGCTCTCGTATCAGAGACAAAGCCACGAGCAAACCCAGCGCTTGTTCAGAGCCATATTTATTGAGCGTGTAATAGCCCTGTAAGCCCAGCACAAAACCTACAAACAATCCTGATACCGCGATAATGACCAGCGAATAATTACCTATGAAATGAATCTGGTCGGTGACTAACCGCGGCCGCCGAAACGCGCCAGGAGAAGCTAGCATCAAAGCAACAAATGTACGTGCAGCTGCGCCCAAGCTACCCAGCCTGGTGCGCACAGCCGCCCCTACATGGGCCAGGGCATCAAGAATCAGATTCATACCCGAGCTTTCATGCCGAGCTGCTCTGCGATACTTCGCCCGGGATAGTGAAAAGGCACTGGACCATCAGCTTCGGCATTGACGAACTGCTTTACATAGGGATCGTCGGATTCACGCATCTGTGTAGGTGTGCCGTGCGCGACAATTTTTCCCTGCGAAAGAAAATAAACATGATCGGCAATACTGAATGATTCATGCACATCATGCGATACCACGATGGATGTAGACCCTAAGGCATCATTAAGTTTGCGTATGAGATTGGCTGTCACACCCATGGAAATCGGATCCAGTCCGGCAAATGGCTCGTCATACATGATGAGCTGCGGATCAAGAGCTATAGCGCGCGCCAAGGCAACGCGGCGGGCCATGCCACCAGAAATTTCAGCCGGCTTCAAAGCCGCGGCATTCGATAAACCAACTGCATGTAGCTTCATCAACACCAGATCATGAATCATGCTTTCTGGTAATTGTGTGTTTTCCCTGAGCGGAAAAGCGACATTGTCGAACACGGTTAAATCCGTAAAAAGGGCGCCGTGCTGGAACAACATACCCATGCGCCGCCGCATCGCATACAGCTCGCGCGTACTCAGTGTGCCAACTTCTTGTCCATCGACTGTCAGACCACCTGACTGTGCGCGTAACTGCCCGCCGATTAACCTCAGCACCGTAGTTTTACCCGAACCAGATCCTCCCATAACGGCGACTACCGCGCCCTTGGGAAACTGCATACTCAAACCAGAAAGTATGGGCCGCGAGTTATAGCCAAAGTGCAGGTCACGTATATCGACTAGGTTGGGCACAAGGAATGTAATTGATTTGCCTTAGAAAACGAGATTGTAATTCACACAACCACATTACGCGAAGATACTCGTACTAAACCGGTGATCTGTGACTGATCTGCAAATAAAAATGCCTGCTAACGAAGCAGGCATTTTTACCGTAAAAATAGCGCCTGTGCTTAGCGAGGGAGGACCGATGACCCCATCAGGAATTCATCCACCGCACGTGCGCACTGCCGACCTTCGCGTATAGCCCAAACAACCAGTGACTGACCACGACGCATATCACCTGCCGCAAATACTTTGGGAACTGAGGTCAGGTAGCAACCCTCGCCGTCAGTAGTCGCCTTGGCATTACCCCGCGCATCTTTATCCACACCAAACGCTTCAAGAACGGAATTGACCGGCGAGACAAAACCCATAGCCAGCAATACAAGATCCGCTTTGAGTTCAAATTCTGAGTCAGGCACTTCGACCATCTTGCCGTCTTTCCACTCAACACGCGCAGCAATCAGTTTTTCGACTTTGCCATCTTTGCCCTCTAAGCGCTTGGTGGCAACAGCCCAGTCACGCTCGCATCCCTCTTCATGCGATGAAGAAGTGCGCAGCTTGGTTGGCCAGTAAGGCCACACTAACGGCTTGTTTTCAACTTCGGGAGGTTGCGGTAAGAGTTCAAATTGAGTAACCGATGCAGCCCCATGACGGTTGGATGTTCCAACGCAATCAGAACCCGTGTCGCCACCACCGATAACGACGACATGCTTGCCTGTCGCCATGATCTGCTCTTTGAGTTTGTCACCCGCATTGACGCGATTTTGCTGTGGCAAAAATTCCATCGCATAGTGGACACCGCTCAATTCACGCCCTGGCACGGGCAAATCACGTGGCCATTCAGCACCACCGGCGACGATTACGGCATCAAACTCTTTGTTCAACTGCTCGGGCGACATAGTTTCTTTGGCCAGACTCATTACCTCTTTGGGCAAGTCTTTACCAACCAAAACACCGGTACGAAACTTTACGCCCTCGCCCTGCATTTGCTGCACACGACGGTCGATGTGAGTTTTTTCCATTTTAAAATCTGGAATGCCGTAGCGAAGCAGGCCACCCACACGATCATTTTTCTCAAAGACTGTTACCTGATGACCGACGCGCGCTAGCTGCTGTGCTGCGGCCATACCTGCCGGACCAGAACCAATCACAGCTACTTTTTTTCCTGTCTTTTTTTCTGCTGGTTGCGGTACAACCCAACCATTTTCCCAACCTTTATCGATAATAAAATGCTCTATCGATTTGATACCGACTGGATCATCGTTAATACCTAAGGTACACGCTGTCTCGCAAGGAGCCGGACAGATGCGACCTGTAAATTCAGGAAAATTATTCGTCGAATGCAGGTTATCCAAGGCCTCGCGATAGCTACCGTTATAGACCAAGTCGTTCCAGTCCGGAATGATGTTATTGACCGGGCATCCGCTATTACAAAACGGAATACCGCAATCCATGCAACGTGCGCCCTGAACTTTGGCATCTGCATCGGAGAGATGCATCATAAATTCTTTGTAATGCTTGGTACGCGACTGTGGCGCTTCGCTAGCCTCTTGAAGGCGGTGGTATTCCATGAAGCCGGTAACTTTACCCATGTGTGTTCTCTTTTCTTTTCAACGAAGATGACTGAGTTAACGAACTGACTCAGGTCGTCATTTTTTCTTTGGTCTTGGTCGCCGTAGCGGCAAACATTTCACCTAAAGCTCGCTTGTATTCGGTTGGGAAAACCTTCACGAATTTCGTGCGCGCATTACTCCAGTCATCGAGCAATGTTCTTGCACGCGTACTGCCTGTGTACTTGAAGTGCCGCTCGATTAATCCCTTTAACATCACTTCATCTGTTAATCGTTCGCTGTTACGAGTCAGGCTATGCCATATGGAGGGATTCACCGTTGACTCTTGCTCAGCCGCTGACAACACAGGATCAAGCGCCACCATAGCGAGATTGCATTTACGAGAAAAACTGCCATCCTCATCAAACACATATGCCAGACCACCTGACATACCCGCTGCGAAATTGCGTCCGGTCTCGCCCAACACAACCACAGTACCGCCGGTCATGTATTCACAACCGTGGTCTCCTGTTCCCTCGACAACCGTAATCGCTCCCGAGTTACGCACAGCAAAACGCTCGCCAGCTACACCATTGAAAAACGCTTCGCCCGCAATCGCGCCATACAAAACAGTGTTTCCAATAATGATGTTGTCAACCGCTCGGCCACGGAACTCGGTATTAGGACGCACGATGATGCGACCACCGGAGAGTCCTTTGCCTACATAGTCATTACCCTCACCAACCAAATCCAGCGTCACACCATGGGCGAGAAACGCGCCACATGATTGGCCAGCAGTTCCTTGTAACTGTATGTGTATCGTGTCGTCTGGTAAGCCTTCGTGACCATATTTTTTAGCGACCTCACCCGAGAGCATGGCGCCCACAGTACGGTTCAAATTCTTGACCGGAGAAATGAAGGATACTTTTTCACCGCGATCAATTGCTGATCTTGCTTGAGCAATTAACTTGTGGTCTAGCGCTTTGCCCAAACCATGGTCTTGCTTTAAGACGTGGTGACGTGACTGATCGGCGGAGACTTCGGGAAGATAAAAAATCTTGCTAAAGTCCAGGCCCTTTGCTTTCCAGTGACTTATCGCTCGTGATTTATCTAACAAATCAGCGCGGCCTATCAAATCTTCAAACTTGCGTATGCCCAACTGAGCCATGATTTGACGCGCTTCTTCTGCCACAAAGAAGAAATAATTCACTACGTACTCAGGCTTACCTTGAAACTTTGCACGCAACACCGGATCTTGCGTAGCAACGCCCACCGGACAAGTATTCAAGTGGCACTTGCGCATCATGATGCAACCTTCCACCACCAAGGGTGCGGTTGCAAAACCAAACTCATCGGCACCAAGCAAACCGCCTATCACCACATCGCGACCGGTCTTGATCTGTCCGTCAGTCTGTACGCGAATTCGGCTACGCAATTGATTCAGTACCAGTGTCTGCTGAGTTTCAGCCAAACCTAATTCCCAAGGCGTGCCCGCATGTTTAATCGACGAGAGTGGCGAAGCACCTGTGCCGCCATCATGACCGGCAATCACTACGTGATCAGCCTTGGCTTTAGCAACGCCCGCAGCAACGGTACCCACACCCACTTCAGAAACCAGCTTGACCGAAATATCCGCCGCAGGATTGACGTTTTTCAAATCGTGAATAAGCTGCGCCAAATCTTCAATGGAATAAATATCGTGATGCGGCGGTGGCGAAATCAAACCCACACCTGGCACCGAGAAGCGTAACCGTGCAATGTATTCAGAGACCTTGTGTCCCGGTAGTTGACCACCTTCACCAGGTTTAGCGCCCTGAGCCATCTTGATTTGTATCTGCTCAGCGGATGTCAGGTATTCCGCCGTGACACCAAAACGTCCAGATGCCACTTGCTTGATTTTAGAGCGCAAAGAATCACCATCCAACAGTGGAAGGTCTACTTCAACCTGCCCCTCGCCTATGATGGATGCCAGCGTGTCGCCCTTTTTAATCGGGATACCGCGCAATTCATTGCGATAACGGTTTTCATCTTCGCCACCTTCACCGGTGTTGGATTTACCACCGATACGGTTCATCGCAATCGCCAGCGTGGCGTGCGCTTCTGTTGAAATGGAGCCTAACGACATCGCGCCGGTAGCAAATCGTTTGACGATTTCCTTGGCTGACTCGACTTCATCAATAGGGATAGCTTTGGACGGATCAATTTTGAATTCGAATAATCCACGCAAGGTCATATGTCGCTGGGATTGATCATTAATGATCTGCGCATATTCCTTATAAGTACTGAAATTATTCGAACGCGTCGAATGCTGTAATTTCGCAATCGCGTCCGGCGTCCACATGTGATCTTCGCCGCGAACTCGGAAAGCGTACTCTCCACCTGCATCCAACGAATTAACGAGTAAAGGATCAACGCCAAAAGCTAGCTGATGCAAACGCAGAGCTTCTTCAGCGACTTCAAAAACACCGATGCCCTCAACATTCGATGCCGTACCTTTGAAATACTTATCGACCAGTGCTTTGTTTAAGCCTATCGCTTCAAAGATTTGAGCGCCACAGTACGACATGTAAGTAGAGATGCCCATCTTAGAAAACACTTTGAGCAGACCTTTGCCTACAGCCTTCTGAAAGTTATAGATCGCTTTTTCTGGTGCGAGATCACCCGGCAAACCCTTGGCCATTTCGGCCAGCGTATCCATAGCCAGGTAAGGATGTATCGCTTCTGCGCCATAACCCGCAAGCAAAGCAAAATGATGAGTTTCGCGCGCTGAGCCTGTCTCCACAACTAAGCCAGCTGATGTCCGCAAACCCTTGCTGACTAAGTGTTGATGCACGGCGGATGTCGCTAACAATGCAGGAATCGCTACATTGTCTTTGTCTACATGGCGGTCTGAGATGATCAGAATGTTGTGTCCTGATTTCACTGCATCGACTGCTTGTGCACACAAGGAAGCAAGACGTGCTTCCACGCCTTCTTTACCCCACGCCGAGGGGTAACAAATATCCAACTCAAATGAGCGGAATTTTCCACCAGTGAAGTTACTGATGGAGCGCAGACGAGTGATGTCTTTGAAATCCAGTATGGGCTGCGACACTTCGAGTCGCATCGGTGGATTAATGTTGTTGGTATCTAAGAGGTTAGGCTTAGGCCCTATGAAAGACACTAACGACATCACCATCGCTTCGCGTATAGGATCTATCGGTGGATTAGTCACCTGCGCAAACAACTGCTTGAAATAGTTATACAGCGGCTTATTTTTATTCGACATGACAGCCAACGGCGAATCATTGCCCATAGAACCTGTCGGCTCTTCTGCCTGTACAGCCATAGGCGACATCAAAAACTTTAAGTCTTCCTGTGTATAACCAAACGCTTGTTGACGGTCGAGCAGCGATGCCGTCTCTTTGCGTACTTCAGGCTCTATTTTCAAATCATCGAGTTTGATACGAACTGAATCTATCCACTGCTTGTAAGGCTTGGCATTGGCAAACGTATCTTTGAGTTCTTTATCGTCAATGATGCGTCCGGCATCCAGATCGATTAAAAACATTTTGCCCGGTTGCAGACGCCATTTTTTGATGATCTTGGATTCAGGTATGGGCAACACACCAGATTCCGATGCCATCACCACTAAATCATCATCGGTGACAATGTAACGTGCAGGACGCAAGCCATTGCGGTCCAGTGTTCCACCGATATGACGGCCGTCGGTAAACGCCATCGCAGCAGGTCCATCCCACGGCTCCATCATGGCCGCATGGTATTCATAAAAAGCGCGGCGATTTTCATCCATCAGCGTATGGTTTTCCCAAGCTTCTGGAATCATCATCATCATGGCTTGTGCTATGGGGTAGCCTGCCATGACCAATAATTCAAGCGCATTATCAAAGCATGCGGTGTCTGACTGACCTTCATAAATTAGCGGGAACAGTTTGTGCAAATCTTCGTTAAGCACCGCCGATTTCATGACGCCTTCGCGTGCACGCATCCAGTTAAAGTTACCTTTAACCGTATTGATCTCACCGTTATGCGCCAGCAGACGATACGGGTGAGCGAGTGGCCATTCCGGGAAGGTGTTGGTGGAAAAGCGTTGGTGCACTAAGGCCAGCGCTGACACACAACGTGGGTCTTGCAAATCTTTGTAATAAACCCCGACTTGATCAGCTAACAGCAAGCCCTTGTAAACAACGGTGCGCGCAGACATCGATGGAACAAAAAACTCTTTTCCGTGCAACAGGTTCAATGCCTGAATAGCGTGACCCGATGATTTTCTAATAATGTAGAGTTTGCGCTCGAGTGCATCGGTCACCATGATGTCTTGACCGCGACCTATAAAAATCTGTCGAATGACAGGCTCTTTATCGCGCACTGTGGGCGACATAGGCATATCGCGGTTTACCGGCACATCGCGCCAACCTAATACGACCTGCGACTCTGCGTGAACAGCTCGTTCTATTTCTTGTTCGCAAGCGATGCGAGAAGCATTTTCTTTAGGAAGAAAAACCATACCGACGCCGAATTCACCGGGCGGTGGCAAGTTAACGCCCTGCTTGGCCATCTCTTCGCGATAAAACTGGTCTGGAAGCTGAATCAGAATTCCAGCGCCATCACCCATCAACGGATCAGCACCCACCGCACCCCGATGATCGAGGTTGTGAAGGATTTTTAATCCTTGCTCGACGATAGAGTGGCTTTTTTGGCCTTTAATATGCGCGATAAACCCGACACCACAGGCATCGTGTTCGTTTTTTGGATCGTATAAACCTTGGGCTTTCATCGCGGCACTCCACGGCGTTAACAAAGAGCCTAGAAGCATAGTGCAACGCAATAACGAGGGCAATGAAAAAAATTAGGGTCGGATAACTAATTATTAAGAATTCCTGAGGTAAGAATTTTAAATGGGGTCAGACTATATTTAAAAATGCTTATAGCAGGAATTCATGGCAAAAAGATACAGCCCCACACACCCTAGCCAGGCATAGACCCACTTGCTACCCTCAGGATCTCTCGATGGTGGCAGACAGTTCTGCCCCTGATTACTCTGCCAAACCGGCTTTACGAGGACGTCCCCGCGGCTGGGGCTCTAGCCGTCTCGTGGTGAGTTTGGCCAAACGCCGAAGAAATTCTTCTGAACCCAGTGGCCAGGCCTTGCGCGTAGCCGCCTCAATCTCAGCAATCCGATCGGAAGATAATGTAACTTGCGCGAGCTTGTGATACGACGCTTCGCGCTCAAATGGGGTATTTCCCAAAGCCCAGTAGGCGGGATGATCTGCCAACCAGGCCTGGCGATGTGCTCCCGAGTGATGCGCGTAACTAGACCACGGGTATAAAGAGGGGTCTGGGACTATGCCCGCTGCCACTGGCTGCTGCTCTATCAGTTGGGCGCACGCTAAAAAATAGGTATCGGCGTCAATCACGGTGGCGCGAAACCGACCCTCCCACAAATTACCGCTGCGCCCATGGCGCGCATTGAAGTAGGGAACATAGTGACGGCCGATTGCCTGCATCAGCCGCCCCAAACCTAATTCATCCGTGGGCGTGGCCATTAACTGAACGCGACTGGGCATAAGCACATAGGCGTGAACTGCCACGCCGGCTGCCTGCGCTGATGCTCGTAAATGGGAAAGAAATTGTTGATAATCAGCGTCGTCTAAAGCGATCTGCTGATCATTGTTACCACGGGCGATGATGTGGTGTAGGTGATTGGGAACTACCAATCTGGGCAAGCGGGCCATAAATTTCAGCTACGAAAAATTAGCACTCGCTGCAAGCCTAAGCTTGCAGTCCATTAGAACGGAATATCATCGTCCATATCGCTCATGCTAGGCGCCTGTTTAGCTGGAGCGCGGGCACCGGCCGAGGCCGTTTTAGCTGGAGCCGATCCGTAACCAGCCTCATCCATCGCTGCACTACCACCGCCCATACCTTGACGACTACCCAGCATTTGCATGCTATCGGCTATCACTTCTGTCGAATATTTTTCTATGCCGTCTTTGTCTGTCCACTTACGTGTACGCAGTTTTCCTTCGACATAGACTTGGGAGCCTTTTTTAAGGTATTGACCAGCAATTTCAGCAAGCTTGCCAAAAAAAGCTATGCGGTGCCATTCCGTTGCTTCCTTCTGCTCCCCGGTTGCTTTGTCTTTCCACTTGTCGGTGGTAGCAACTGCAATGTTCGTCATCGCATCACCGCTAGGCATATAGCGCGTCTCAGGATCACGACCTAAATTGCCAACGATGATGACTTTATTGACCGACGCCATAGCTTTCTCCTGTGATGGGGTTGATTTCAGCGAGAGGGGGGAAACAGAGAATCTTTGAAACTTGCCTTGCACGTGTAACGCACTAGCGAATTTCAAACAGGCAGCCATTATATGCCAGGAGACCCAGAACACATGTCATTGCTTACACACTGAGAGTAAGTTAAATAGCAGATTGCACTTGCACCATGAGCCGTCTGTGGCCATAAATTCCGATTATCGAAAGATGTACGCAGAGGCAAATTGCCTGTCTGCGACCAACTTCAACAAAAAAATTGTCATCTGGTTCAATCTCGAGGGCATATCAATCGCGGGACGAAGCCACAGAGGAAAACCCGCTATAGTGTTGGGTTGACTCGCAATCACTTGCCAAAAATTTGGCAAAAAGACATTCAAGCGAGCGTAAATTAGTCTGGACATCGGCATGAATGAAATTCGTATTCGTGGTGCACGCACACACAACCTGAAAAATATCAGTCTTGATCTGCCGCGCAACAAACTCATAGTGATCACCGGATTATCGGGATCGGGAAAATCCTCACTGGCTTTCGACACTCTTTATGCAGAGGGCCAGCGCCGCTATGTAGAATCCTTATCAGCGTATGCGCGGCAATTTCTTCAGTTAATGGAAAAGCCCGACGTCGACATGATAGAAGGATTGTCACCGGCAATTTCTATAGAACAAAAAGCAACCTCGCATAATCCTCGCTCTACCGTTGGCACCGTCACTGAGATACACGATTACCTTCGATTGTTGTTTGCTCGTGTGGGCACACCTTATTGCCCTGATCACCCAGAAAATCCACTCGCAGCACAGTCCGTGTCACAAATGGTGGATACGGTCTTGGCTATGGCTGAGGACACCAAGCTCATGATCATGGCGCCCGTGGTGGCCAATCGCAAGGGTGAACACAGTGATTTATTTGAAGCGATGCAGGCGCAAGGCTTCGTCCGTTTTCGCATACAAAGCGGGACCCATGCAGCCAAGATTTATGAAGTGGACGATTTACCCAAACTCAAAAAAACTGAGAAGCACACTATCGATGTTGTGATTGATCGCGTAAAAATACGCAGCGATATTAAGCAACGACTTGCCGAAAGTTTTGAAACTGCCATACGCATAGCGGAAGGTCGCGCTATCGCACTCGAGATGGATACCGGCATCGAACATATTTTTTCGAATAAGTTTGCCTGCCCTGTGTGTGGCTATTCATTGCAAGAGC
>JAULVH010000243.1:10650-32555 GCA_032111105.1 Burkholderiaceae bacterium
GAATTTTTTGATCCCAAACGTATCGTTGCCTTCCCAAATCTTTCGCTTGCCTCCGGTGCAGTCAAAGGCTGGGACAGACGTAACCAGTTTTATTTTCAAATGCTCACGTCGTTAGCCAAGCACTACGAATTTGATCTCGACATACCCTTTGAGAATTTGCCAGAAAAAGCACAGCAAGCTGTTTTATATGGCTCTGGCAAAGAAAAAATTCCCTTTGCATATATCAATGAGCGTGGCCGCACGGTCATTAAAGAGCATACGTTCGAAGGCGTGGTACATAATCTTCAGCGCCGTTATCACGAGACCGATTCCATGGCGGTCAAAGAAGAGCTCGCAAAATTCATCAATGAAAAAGAATGCCCCGACTGCCATGGAGCGCGGTTGCGGGTTGAGGCTCGTTTTGTAAAAGTTGGCGAAGGTGTTCAGCAACGCGCAATTTATCAGGTCGCAGAAATGCCACTACGTGGCTCACTGGAATTTTTCGAGACCTTGAAATTGCGTGGCGCAAAAAAAGAAATCGCCGATCGCATAGTCAAAGAAATTATTTCGCGACTTAAATTTTTAAATAATGTGGGCTTAGATTATTTATCGCTGCATCGTAGTGCCGATACGCTCTCTGGCGGTGAAGCGCAGCGCATACGGTTGGCATCGCAAATTGGATCCGGTTTAACTGGTGTTATGTACGTACTGGACGAGCCATCAATAGGCCTGCATCAGCGCGACAATGATCGCTTAATCACTACACTGAAGCACTTAAGAGATATTGGTAATACCGTACTCGTTGTAGAGCATGACGAAGACGCTATCCGCAGTGCAGATTATGTTGTCGATATGGGGATGGGCGCAGGTGTACACGGCGGTGAAGTCGTTGCTCAGGGCAGCATTAGCGACATACTTAAAAACAAAGAATCACTAACAGCACAATACCTTAATGGCCAATTAGCTATTGCAGTTCCTGAACAACGCACAGCGTTTGATACTAAAAAACAACTCGTACTCACAGGCGCTGAAGGTAACAATCTTAAATCTGTCACTCTTGAATTACCCGTAGGCTTATTAACCTGTGTCACGGGTGTATCGGGCTCAGGCAAATCAACTCTGATTAACGACACTCTGCACCATGTGCTTGCACGTCACTTGTATGGATCACAAAGCGAGCCCGCAACGTATGACAGCGTGACGGGCTTAGAACATTTCGATAAAGTGATTTCAGTTGATCAGGCGCCTATAGGTCGCACGCCTCGTTCTAACCCAGCGACCTACACCGGTCTTTTCACACCGATACGCGATTTATTTTCGACTGTGCCGCAAGCAAAAGAGCGTGGCTACTCTGCTGGCCGCTTTTCGTTCAACGTCAAAGGTGGTCGCTGCGAAGCCTGTCAGGGCGATGGCGTAATTAAAGTTGAAATGCACTTTCTGCCCGACGTGTACGTACCCTGCGATGTCTGTCACGGTAAACGCTACAACCGCGAAACACTGGAAATTCAGTACAAGGGTAAGAACATTTCTGAGATATTGGGTATGACGGTCGAAGATGCTCATGTATTTTTCAAACCCGTTCCTCTGATCGCTCGCAAACTGCAAACCTTGCTCGATGTCGGTCTGGGTTATGTTCGGCTAGGCCAAAGTGCAACCACACTCTCGGGTGGTGAAGCACAACGAGTGAAGTTGTCACTGGAATTATCAAAACGCGACACGGGTCGCACGCTCTACATACTTGATGAGCCAACTACCGGCTTACATTTCCATGACATCGCGCTCTTACTCAAAGTCATACACCGATTACGCGACCAGGGAAATACGCTAGTGATCATCGAACATAACCTGGATGTGATCAAAACAGCCGATTGGGTTGTGGATTTAGGCCCCGAAGGTGGTGCCGGTGGAGGACAAATCATCGCTCAGGGAACACCCGAGCAAGTAGCGAAAAATCCCGCCAGCTTCACGGGTAAATATCTTGCTGATCTCTTATTCAAGAAAAAAGAGAAAAAGCGCGCCTAGAACTACAGCAAGACTCGCTGAGAAACTGTCTTTGTTGCTGATTATTTTTGCAGCAACCGTTTCTCGGCGAGTTCTAATGCAGTAGCAGCACCTCGCAAGACCACCACATCGCCCGCTTCAAGAATCGTATCTTCAGCAAATGGGATGCGGCTTATGCCGCGCCTGACGGCTGTTATCTCTGCACCCAACGCTTTAATGTTTAACTGCGTTAACGATAAACCTATGGCGCTGGCTTTGTCGTTCAAAGGCACTGAATGCAGACGCACTTGCAGATGCTCATCATCGTCAGCTATATCACCCAGACCATGAAAGTAACCTCGCAGCGAAGCATAACGTTCACTACGCGCAGCCTGGACTCGCTGTATCACCCGGCGTAACGGCACCCCTTTAAGTAGCAGCGCATGTGATGCAAGCATCAAACTACCCTCGATAGCTTCGGGCACGACTTCATCCGCACCACCAGCTCTGAGTATGTCCAAATCATCCTCACCCACACTACGCACTATGGCCGGCAGCGCGGGTGCTAGTTCATTAGCGAAATGCAGCGTCTTTAACGCGGCGTTGGTGTCGGCGTACGTAATGACGAGTGCGGCTGCGCGGTGTATACCCGCGGCTATCAAACTTTCGCGACGAGTAGCATCGCCATACGATACTTCTGCTCCTGCATTTTGTGCTTCGATGACGCGCTCGGGATCAAGGTCGAGTGCGTGATAGGGAATATTTTCTTCTTCGAGTAATTTCGCCAGGCTTTGACCACTGCGCCCAAAACCAGCAATGATCACTTGCCCTTCTTCTTTCATGGCGCGACTAGCGATACGAGTCAGATTTAATGATTGCTCCATCCACTCATTGGATGAGAGCTTCATGGCAATGCGATCAAAATTGGCAAAGATGAATGGCGTTGCAAGCATAGACAGCACCATCGCCGCCAGTATCAATTGCACCATGGCGGGATCTACCAACCCCAATCCACCCGATTGATTTAGCAGCACAAACCCAAACTCACCCCCCTGGGCTAATCCCAGGCCTGTGCGCAAAGCGACTCCGGGCTTGGCACCAAACAGACGCGCCAGCAGAGCTATCAAACTAAATTTAAGCAGTAAGGGCACCACCAACAACAGCAACACCAGCGGCAAATTTTCTATCACTAGCCGCAGATCCAGCAGCATGCCTACGCTGATGAAAAACAAACCCAAGAGCACATCGCGAAACGGCTTGATATCTTCTTCGACTTGAATCCGAAATTCAGTTTCAGAAATCAGCATACCTGCGATAAATGCTCCCAAGGCGAGCGACAAACCTGCTATTTCAGTAATCCACGCCGCACCCAATGTGATTAACAACAGATTGAGCATGAACAGTTCGTGCGAGCGTCGCTGCACAACGATTTGAAACCAACGACGCAATAAAATTTGTCCGAGAAATAGCAGTAGGAATAAAACGAAGCAGGCCTTAATACCCGCCATGACGAGGTCTTCGACTAAATCCGGGCCAGGATGCGCAAGAGAAGGCAATACGATAATGAGTGGCACCACGGCCAAGTCTTGAAAAAGCAAGATGCTGGTGATGCGTCGGCCATGCTCGCTTTCCAGCTCCAGCTTTTCGGTTAATAGCTTTAATACGATAGCTGTTGAGGACATCGACAACGCCGCGCCCAGTGCAAACGACGCACTCCAACTAATTTCTATCACTGATGGCAGTAGCTTTGCCATCAGGTTTCCAAACAAAACCGTCACCACAATAGTCAACACTACCTGCGCCATACCGAGGCCGAAAACATTGCGCCTCATGGATTTGAGCTTAGGCAGCGAAAATTCCAGCCCTATAGAAAACATCAGGAACACAATGCCAAATTCAGCCAGGGTATGCGTTGCATTGCTATTTTCAGCAAGTCCAAGCGCGTGGGGGCCTATCAGTATCCCTACCGTCAGGTAGCCCAGCATGGGCGGAAGATTCATCATCCGAAATGCCACCACCCCCAATACAGAGGCCATGAGCAGAATGAGCGTTAGTTCCAGCGGAGAATTCATCGGTTACGGTAATGGTTAAGGGGCCATACAACACCCGACGGAAATAATTACTAGTCGGTAGTGAACTTTTACCACTGGCAGGTTTTTTGCTTTAGTTCTTGAGCTATACTCCGCTCATGAGTGTAACCCATGAAAAAAGGTTCTCGCAGCAATTTGACAACAGCGGTGCTGATCGCGCGCTGTCGTTGGCGCAGGACACTCTTCAAATTGAGGCCGACGCGATTCTTGCGTTGAAAGCCCGTCTTACTGCAGATACCCAACAAAATTTTGCTCGCGCAGCAGCTTTGCTGCTGGGCTGCAACGGCCGCGTAGTCGTCTCTGGCATGGGCAAGTCCGGTCATATTGCTCGCAAAATCGCGGCCACCCTCTCATCAACTGGCACCCCCGCGATGTTTGTCCACCCCGCTGAAGCCGCCCATGGCGATTTAGGTATGGTGACGGAATCGGATGCGATGATCGCGATTTCATATTCCGGCGAATCGGATGAATTACTGGCTATTACGCCCGTCATTAAACGTCTGGGTGCCAAACTGATCTCTATGACGGGCAACCCTGATTCGTCTCTGGCGCGCTTAGCTGACGTCCATTTAAACGTAGCCGTAGAAAAAGAAGCCTGCCCGCTGAACTTAGCCCCTACTGCCAGCACCACCGTAACCCTAGCCCTGGGGGATGCGTTAGCCGTGGCCATGTTGGATGCACGCGGCTTTCGAGAGGAAGATTTCGCACGCTCCCATCCTGGCGGCTCGCTAGGCCGCCGACTACTGACCCATGTTCGTGATGTGATGCGCACAGGTGATGCCATTCCTGCCGTAAAACCAGAAGTGATGCTGCCAGTTGCCTTGCTGGAGGTTACACGCAAAGGGATGGCCATGACGGCGATCGTAAATGACGATATGCACATCGTCGGTATATTCACCGATGGCGACTTGCGTCGATTAATCGAACAAGGCAAGGATTTTTCAAAAACGCTGATTCGCGATGTCATGCATACAAATCCTCGAGTGCTAGGCCCAGACCAACTGGCGGTGGATGCCGTTGAGCTCATGGAGCACCATCGGATTAATCAAGTGCTAGTGTGCGAGCCGAATGGAAAATTAGTCGGTGCCCTGCATATTCATGATCTCACGCGTGCGAAGGTGATCTAATCATGGACGCCACCAACTTAAGCTCAGTCGAGCGCGCACAACGTCTTAAGCTCATGATCTTTGATGTCGACGGCGTACTCACCGATGGTGGTCTGCGCTATGGCTCTGAAGGTGAACTGATTAAAACCTTTAACGTGCTTGACGGTCATGGCATCAAGCAATTGCAAAATTCGGGAGTGCGCACAGCTATTATTAGTGCGCGACAATCAACCATCGTTGCTCGCCGCGCTGCAGATCTTGGCATCACTATCCTTTTGCAGGGAGTGCATGATAAAAAATCTGCGTTTGAACAAACAGTTCATGATTTGGGATATGCCTACGAAGCGTGCGGTTTTATGGGTGACGATGTCATTGATCTACCCGTCATGACACGCGTGGGATTTGCAATTAGTGTGCCCAATGGGCATCCCGAAGTGCGCAGCCGTGCTCACTATGTGTCTCAGGCTCACGGCGGTCATGGGGCCGTGCGCGAAGTCTGCGATTTTATTTTGCGTGCGCAGGGCAATTACGAGTCGGCGCTTGCGCCGTATCTGGCATGAACGAAGAGCGTAGCCGGCGCTACCCTGCATTGCTGCTGCTAGCAGCCGGATCATTATTGGCAGCGCTAAGCTTTTGGGCGCTGGAAATTACTCGGCGCTCTGGTGACGATACTCGCAAGCCCAGCGTTCGCACTGAGCCGGATTATTTTATCGACGACTTTACTTACACACGATTATCTGTGAGCGGTAAAGCACAGTACGTCATCAGCGGGAAAAAATTAATTCATTACCCAGTCGATGACAGTAGTATTGTTATGCAGCCTTCTGTGCGCAGCTATTCCAGTTCACGTGAACCCATGACGCTGCAGGCACAAAAAGCAAAGATCACTGGCGATCAAAAAGAATTACATTTTTACGAAAACGTCGTCCTGGAACGTCCCCAGACCCGCAATGCCGATGCGCTGCGCGTTGAGTCCGATTACATGCTGGCCCTGCCCGATCAGGACATAATAAAGACTGACAGAAAAGTTGTTATGACTTCAGGTAGTTCCCGAATGGAGGGCAAGGGCATGGTTGTCGACAATGGTCAGCGCCAACTGAATTTGCAGAGCCAGGTCTCTGCGCATTACGAATCTCCGCATTAACAAGGAATGCGCCACTTATGAAAAATTCCATTACGCTTTTACTTAAAACGAGTTCGCTAATTTTTTTCTTGGCTGTGCTCGGCTTGGCTCATGCTGAAAAAGCAGATTTAAATAAACCCACGAATGTTGAAGCCAACCAAATGTTCTACGACGAGGCTAAACAAACCAATACATTCATAGGTAATGTAGTTCTTACGCGCGGCAGTTTAGTCATGCACGCCGACAAACTATTAGTACGCCAGGACTCAGCCGGACATCAATATGCAACGCTGTTTGCCCCACCGGGAGGCTCTACAAAATTTCGTCAAAAACGCGATGGCGGAAAAGACTTATGGATAGAAGGTCAAGCCGCCGATCGCATCGAGTACGATACAAAAACTGAAATTGCCAAGCTATATAAACAATCACGCATCAAAATGCTTGATGGCACTCGTATCACCGATGAGGTAGAAGGCGAGTTTATTTCTTACGATAGTCGTGCTGAGTTCTACTCTGTCAGTAATTCTGTTACTGGCGAGAGCAAGCCCGGCAGCGGTCGTGTGCGCGCAGTCATACAGCCCCGGGGTACGGATAAAGGTAAAGATGAAAAGTAGTTTATCCAGCATGCTGCAAGTGCGCGGCCTCCAAAAAAGCTATGGTGCACGTCAGGTTGTACATGACGTATCTCTGGATGTTGCCAGCGGTGAGGTCGTCGGCTTGTTAGGTCCGAATGGCGCTGGAAAAACTACGTCGTTTTATATGATCGTCGGTCTCGTACCATCAGAAGGTGGAGAGATCACGCTTGATGGCGAGAGCATATCGAGCTTACCTATACATCGACGTGCAGAACGTGGACTATCGTATCTGCCGCAAGAAGCTTCTGTATTCCGTAAGCTTTCTGTAGAAGATAATATTCGCGCAGTACTCGAACTACAAAAAATAGATGGCAAACCGCTGCCGCGCGGTGAGATTGAGCAGCGTCTCGACACCCTCATGGCAGACCTGCAAATTGATAAGCTGCGCCAAAACCAGGCACTATCGTTATCAGGCGGCGAAAGGCGACGCGTAGAAATCGCCCGAGCGTTAGCGACTAGTCCACGTTTTATTTTGCTCGATGAACCTTTTGCAGGTGTCGATCCCATTGCGGTTATTGAAATACAACGTATTGTTCGCTTCCTTAAAGAGCGCGGTATCGGTGTACTCATTACCGACCACAGCGTGCGCGAGACATTAGGTATTTGTGATCGAGCCTACATAATTAATCAAGGATCTGTACTGGCATCAGGCAGCCCGGAAGAAATCATCGGCAACGAATCTGTGCGCCGTGTTTATCTGGGCGAGCACTTCAGGATGTAATCCAGAACAATGAAACAGACTCTACAACTACGCGTATCACAACACCTTGCACTGACTCCTCAGCTGCAGCAATCGATACGCCTGTTGCAATTGTCGACGCTAGAGCTGCATCAAGAATTAGAGCAAATGCTGACCGACAATCCGCTGCTCGAACGATTGGATGATCCTTTAGATCATTCCGTACGTTTGCTGAGCGATGGCGCTATCAGCCAGGCACCTCTTTCTGCGCCGACCGATTCCGATGGCGCAGCTGAAAGCAGCGCTCCGTCTGAAGCTGGCGCTGAAAGTCCACCTGCAGGTGAATCGGGCGATGAGGCTAACACTGGTAATGATGCTGACTGGAGCTTTGATGATGTTTCGCGTTCATCGAAAGCGCCAGAAGATGATGATGGACGCCCTCAATTAGAGGCTCATGAATGTACTTTGCGCGAACACTTACTCGAACAGCTCTCAGTCACTGTAAACAATCGCCGTGATCGCGCGTTGGTAGAGTTACTCATAGAAGCGCTCGATGACAATGGCTATCTCGAAGAATCTCTGGAAGAGATATACGGTCGTCTGCCTGAAGAATTGGAAATAGACTTCGACGAGATGACGGTGGCGCTTAAGCTTTTGCAAAGCTTTGACCCAGCGGGTATAGGTGCTCGCAATGCTTCAGAATGTTTAGCCATACAAATTCGACGCATGGAAAAAGTCGCTTTTGTGACACGACGTATGGCGCTCACACTCGTAGAAAAACATCTGGAACTATTCGCTCAACGTGAGTTCAACAAATTAAAGAAGCTTTTGGACTGTGATGATGAAGACTTACGGGAAGCGCAGGTAGTCATCCGTAGTTGTAATCCGCACCCCGGTGCACCCTATGCAGGGGATGCTTCAGATTACGTGGTTCCGGACGTCATTGTCAAACGTGTAAAAAATGAATGGCAGGTCAGCCTCAACCGCGAAGTCATGCCCAAACTGCGCGTCAATGCTATGTACGCCAGTATTCTTAAGCAAAATAAAGGTGAAGGCTCGCTTACATCACAGTTGCAGGAAGCAAAATGGCTAATCAAAAACATGCGGCAACGTTTCGATACTATTTTGCGTGTTTCTCAAGCGATAGTAGATCGTCAACGAAATTTTTTCTCCCATGGAGAAGTTGCCATGAAGCCCCTTGTGCTGCGCGAAATTGCTGATACACTGGGTCTGCATGAAAGCACTATTTCCCGCGTAACTACGCAGAAATATATGCTGACACCGCATGGAATGTTTGAGCTGAAATTTTTCTTTGGCAGTCACGTAGCCACTGAAACTGGCGGTGAAGCATCATCTACTGCAATACGCGCCTTGATCAAACAATTGATAGGAGCCGAAGACCCTAAAAGTCCATTTTCTGACAGCAAAATCACGGACATGCTGAGTGAACAGGGCATGGTGGTCGCGCGGCGTACAGTTGCTAAGTATCGCGAGGCTTTAAAAATCCCACCTGTTAATCTGCGCAAGTCCATATAGTTTTTCCAGTTTTTTCACCGTTGCTGCGATCCTACCGGCCTGCCGCCGGCGGTCGAGCCGGATCCTCCAGCGACGAATTGCGAAGGAGTGTTGTGTATGAATCTGAAAATCAGTGGGCATCATTTGGAACTGACTCCGCCTCTCAGGGAGTATGTACAAAACAAACTGGAACGAATCAAACGACATTTCGACAATGTGATCGATATCTCCGTCACACTTTCTGTCGACACGCTAACTGAAAAAGAAAAGCGTCAGCGTGTAGAAATTAATTTGCATACACGAGGAAAAGATTTTCATGTGGAGAGTGAGGCGCAGGATATGTATGCTGCGATCGATCTGCTCATGGATAAACTGGACAGGCAGGTACTCAAACACAAGGGCAGAATCAAGGATCACCAGCACGAAGGAATTCGACGCTACGAGGGTCCAACCGAAGAAATCGCCTGATTACAATAACCAGGCAACCCAAGGGCGCTACGGCGCCCTTACTTTTTTTTCTTTCCAACACCCGCCTAATAAACAATCACCGGTGTCTGATCTGAATAAGCCTCTCGTTTGACCGTTAACTGAAAGACTGGCTTTTCCGCTTTTCAATCCCAGCGCAGCGAATGACGCTAAACTCCTAATTTTTAGACACTTACACTGACTGGGCATGATGGTTATCCCGCCCAGCTTGCATATCGACTATGACCGATCAAATACATACTCACATCAGTGGGCGCACTGGTGTTATCACGCTGAACCGACCAACTGCGCTGAATTCTTTATCACTCGAGATGGTCAGAGCCATGACTAAGGCGTTGCTTGATTGGCGCGATGATGCGGAAATCTCTGCGGTCTTTGTTCATGGTAGCGGTGAAAAAGCGTATTGCGCCGGGGGTGACATACGCTTTTTCCATGAAAAAGGCAGCGCTAACTCCATCAATGGCTCGGCACTCGTTGAGGATTTTTTTAGCGAAGAATATGCGCTCAATTATTTGATACACCATTACCCCAAGCCGTATGTCGCATTAATGGATGGTGTGGTGATGGGTGGTGGCATGGGCATCGCTCAGGCAGGTTCACAAGCGCGCATGCGTATCGTCACTGAGCGAACAAAAATGGCCATGCCCGAAGTTGGCATAGGCCTGTTTCCTGATGTGGGCGGCGGGCACTTTCTATCGCGCGCTACCGGACATACCGGAACCTATCTGGGTGTCACTGGCGATATGATTCATGCCGCTGATGCGTTGCATGCTGGATTAGCGGATGTTTATCTACCTTCGTCAGAGCTGCCTGCATTACATGCCATGGTGGCCGAAGCCAGAGGCGATCTGCGTGAAGCGGTACGTAGCTTTGCAGCGCCCTTCGCACATCTGGCTAATCCATACGACTCTCGCCTTGCAAAAGCACACGAGGCCATAGAACATCATTTCGCTCTCGATACTGTATCTGCCATTCTGTCATCTCTGGCGACTGACTCGAGTGAGTTTGCAACCAAAGCATTACACAGCATGACGAAAAAATCGCCCTTGATGATGAGTGTCACCTTGTCTCAACTGCGCCGAGCTGCAACACTCAATATTGCAGATTGCCTGCGCATGGAAAGAACCATGGTGAGGCGTTGCTTCGAGCATGGTGAAGTTATTGAAGGAGTCCGCGCATTGGCGATAGACAAGGATCACACGCCGAAATGGAATCCCCCCACACTGGAAGAAGTAACGCCTGAAATGGTAGAAAAATTTTTCGACTCTGCCTGGCCAGCTTACGCACATCCGCTGCGCGACCTGCAGTAAAAAAATTTACACTGCCTCCACACACTGTGTGGAGCGTTGTTGATATCAGATTTCGTCGACAGCAAACAGGCGGCGATACTCGCGCATGGCATATCTATCTGTCATACCTGCAATGTAATCAGCCACTTTTCTAGCCTGTGCATTCAGGTCGCCGCCAGGGGTCTGATAATCCAGTGGCAGTAATTCAGGGCCGGCAGTAAAAATGTCGAACAAATCAGTCACTATCCTGCGCGCTTTGCTGGTCATGCGATTGACTTGATAGTGGTGATATAAATTCGTACGTAAAAACCGCTTGAGTTCCTGCGCCTCTGTTTTCATTGCTTCTGAAAATGCAATCAAAGGTGGTGCGTTACGCACATCATCTATAGTTTTTACTTCTGCATGACGAATATTGGCGCGTGATTGTTGAATCAGATCATCGACCAACGCATTGATCATGCGCCTGACAGTTTCATTAATAGCTCGCCGGCCGCTAATACCCGGGAATTGCGTTTCTGCTTCATGGCGGTAGCGCGCATAGAGCGTAACTTCATTAAGCTGATCCGTGCTTAATAAGCCTGAGCGCAAACCATCATCAATATCGTGGTTGTTATAGGCGATTTCATCGGCCAGATTAGTCAGCTGTGCTTCAAGCGTGGGTTGTTTGCGCTCTATAAAACGACGGCCTATATCACCTAGTTGTTGAGCATTGCTTAGTGAGCAGTGTTTGAGCACACCCTCGCGAGTTTCAAACATCAGATTTAAGCCATCGAAAGCACCATAGCGCTGCTCTAGCGAATCAACCACTCTGAGACTTTGCAGATTATGCTCAAACCCGCCGTAATTTTTCATGCAGGCGTTGAGTGCATCCTGACCTGCATGCCCAAAAGGCGTATGGCCAAGATCATGCGCAAGCGAAATAGCCTCAACCAGATCTTCATTCAATCGCAAATTGCGTGCGACCGAGCGTGCAATCTGAGCGACTTCTATACTGTGAGTCAGGCGCGTTCTAAATAAATCACCTTCATGATTTACAAATACTTGCGTCTTATATTCCAGCCGTCTAAATGCCGCGGAATGAATAATGCGATCACGATCACGCTGAAACTCACTGCGCGTAGCTGGCGTTAATTCTGAAAATTGACGGCCTGACGAGGTTAATGCCAGCGCGGCATAGGGTGCAAGATGCGCTTCGAATTCAGGCATCATCGCTAGGGCCGCACGCAGGATGAAAGCGTGGCTTCAAGGAGATCCGCGGGAGCCTGTGTAACTACCGCCTGGCCTAGTGGCTTGAGAAGTATGAATTTAATTTTGCCACCTTCGTTTTTCTTATCAACTTCCATCAGCTCTAGCCACCTGTCTTTACCAAGGTCGGGTGCAATCGTTGGTAAGCCTGCGCGTTTGATTAGGGCGACAAGCCGATCGCGATCAACCGCATCTAAGTAGCCCATACGCACTGATAAATCAGCCGCCATCACCATGCCGCAGCCGACCGCCTCACCGTGTAGCCACTCGCCATAACCTAAGCCTGCTTCAATGGCATGACCAAAGGTATGCCCGAAATTTAAAATAGCTCGCAATCCTGTTTCACGTTCATCTTGACGCACGACCTCGGCCTTGATTTCACAGGACCGCTGTATAACATGCGCTAAGGCCTGATCTTCACGCGCCATCAGTTGGGCTATGTTGTTTTCTAGCCAGCTGAAAAATTCTGCATCAATAATCGCGCCGTGCTTAATCACCTCTGCCAAGCCCGCTGAGAGCTCGCGCGCAGGTAACGACATAAGCGTCGATGTATCTGCAATAACGGACTGGGGCTGATAAAACGCACCCACCATATTTTTACCCAGAGGACGATTGATAGCCGTTTTACCACCCACCGACGAATCCACTTGAGCGAGCAAGGTTGTGGGTATCTGAACAAACGGTACTCCACGCATATAGGTTGCTGCAGCAAAGCCGGTGAGATCACCGATGACACCACCACCGAGAGCTAACAGTGTCGTTTGACGATCGCATTTATTTTGTAGCAGCACATCAAGTACATGCATGAGGTTGTCGACGTTTTTTTCTTCTTCACCATCGGGCAAGACTATAGGTATGCACTGTTTGCCTGCCGCGCTGAGCATGTGTGTCAGACGCTCCAGATACAGTGGGGCTACTATCGTATTGGTCACAATAGCTACCCGTGTACCAGGTATGTAGCGCGCAAACTCGGCTTGCTCTAGCAAGTGCTTGCCAATGACGATGGGATAACTGCGCTCGCCTAAGTCGACCGTTAGCTCAGCAAATAGTTGAGGGGTGGGCTTCATGGTTGGTCCACCGGACTTTCGTTTCTGGGTTGGGCCTGATTTTCTGAGGTGAGAGCCTCAAAATAACTGGGGAGCTGGCTGAGTATGCTCTGAACTACTGACTGTACGTTAGGACGACCCGTCTCAATAATGATGTGAGCCACCTCTTGATAAAGAGGTGAACGCTGCAAGGACAATTCTTCAATACGCGCCTTAGGATCGTCCGTTTGTAACAGCGGCCGGTTGCGGTCATGGCTGGTTCGCTGAAGAATACTGTTGACGGAGGCTCTAAGATAAACCACCGTTCCGCGCTCTTTGAGAAACTTGCGACTTTCTTCATTAAGCACAGCGCCACCGCCTGTTGCCAACACGATGTCCTCTTGCGCCGTAAGATCGCGTATGACGTCGGCTTCGCGCTGACGAAAGCTCGCTTCGCCCTCGATCTCAAAGATCCAGGGTATGGATGCGCCCGTGCGAGCCTCGATTTCATGGTCAGCATCGACAAACCGCTTATTAAGCCGCTTAGCCAAAGCCCGGCCTATGGTCGTTTTGCCCGAACCCATCAAACCCACAAGAAATATATTAGTAGTCGAATTCAACATGCTTGCCCGCGGCGAGGATGCGTCGCCGAAGATGTCCGCAGGAAAAATGACAGTTTACTTCATTCGCCCCAGCGCAGCCGCCCGCAAGGGGAAATCACTCGCTGTTAGCAAGTTATTTTTCGACCAGCGATTCTGCGACCACATGCGGAGTTATAAATATGAGTAATTCCGTACGGTCGCGGGTTTTGGAGCTGCTGCGGAAAAGATGCCCCAACAAAGGAATATCGCCAAAAAACGGGACTTTGGTCAGGCCGTCGATTTCAGTTTGGGTAAAGATGCCGCCCAAAACCACCGTGCCACCATTTTCAACCTGAACATTCGTTTTCACGTGCTTGGTATTGATGGCAAAACTAGAACCGACAGCGACGCCACGCGAATCTTTAGCTACATCCACCATGAGTATGATATTGCCGTCCGGTGTAATTTGAGGCGTTACTTCTAATTTAAGGTTGGCTTTTTTAAATTGGATGGAAGTCGCTCCACTACTGGTTGCTTGCTGATACGGTATCTCCTCGCCCTGTTCAATAATGGCAGCTTGCTGATCTGCGGTCACCACACGCGGGCTGGATATTATTTTTCCTTTACCCTCGGCTTCCAGTGCCGATAGTTCAAGATTGAGGAAACGATTTGCACCCGCAGAAAACAGGCTAACGGCCAGAGTGCCCGCAGTCGCTCCATTGATAGACCCTGCTGGAAGGCTTACAAACTGACTGTTGGGTATATAGGCTCCGGTAGTAGCGGTCGCCTGCCCTGTCCTGTCCCCCACGCCCGCGTAATTTCCAGCTACGGATAATCGGCTAGAACCGGGCAAGTTGATTCCCTGGGCTCCGCCAGCGGCCGGGTTGAGATCCGTAAATCCCAGTTTTACGCCAAGATTTTTACTGAACTTATCATCTGCTTCAACTATGCGCGCCTCTATCATGACCTGGCGCGTCGGTATATCAGTCAGCAATATTAATTTGCGCACTTCATCTAAACGACTCGGTGTATCCGTAATAAATAATTTATTCGTGCGAGGTTCAGAAGACGCGCTACCGCGCCGTGACAGTATGCTGCCGCGCCCTACCTGCCCATCAAGGCCGAAGACCTGACGAAACGCATCGGCCTTCTGATAATTCAGTTGAAAGGTTTCTGTTACTAGTGGCTCTAACTCAGAGATTTGCGCTCTCTGCTCTAACTCCAAACGCTCCTTAGTTAATAATTCATCTTTAGGAGCGATCCAAAGAACGTTGCCGTTACGGCGCATATCCAAGCCTCTGGCCTGCATCACTATATCGAGCGCCTGATCCCACGGAACATCTTTTAATCGCAAAGTCAGCTGGCCACTCACACTATCGCTAGCGACGACATTAAGTCCCGTAAAATCTGCGATTACCTGAAGTAAGGCACGTACTTCTATATTTTGAAAATTCAGTGATAATTTTTCACCACGATAGCCGCGTCCACCGGAAGATGATTTACCCACTTCACTTTTTACTGGCCGCACCTCTACGATCAAGCGTCTGTCTGTTTGCCAGGCCATGTGCTCCCATAATCCTGAGGGCTCGATCACCATACGCACCATATCGGATTGCACACTTGCGCTCACGGTCTGTACCGGCGTTCCAAAATCTTTTACATCGAGTCGCCTGCGTAATACATCAGGAAGACTGGTTTTCATGAAATCTATCACTACGGTTTGGCCTTGCCTGCGCACATCGATTGCAGACTGGGGCTTAGCCAGATCAATAACGATACGTCCCGTATCATTCGATCCTCGTCGAAAATCAACATCGAGTATCGTATTTTTTTCGATGGCCAGAGTACTGGCTAAGGATGAATTATCTTTGGCTGTAAGCGATGGCGAACTACCTGGCTCGGACAAGGTCACGAGTAATTGCTGGTCTTGAATATGGCTAGAAAATGTGATGGGACGTTTTAAGAAAACGACGAGTCGTGTCCGATCAGCTACCTGAATGATGTCAACATGACGCAAATCGCCACTTTCTAATACGCGCCTGACCTGGCCAGTCGCGTTCGTCGTCGAGGGAAAATCCAGTACGAGTCGTGGTGGATTTTGCGTCATAAAACTAGTGGGCATCACCACCGGCAATTGTTTAAAGCTTAAATGTAGGCGCTGCTGGCCTCCGCTGCGTGATAAATCTATAGCAGTCAGTGCGTTTGAATTTGTAGTGCCTTGTGCTGCGGGTTCTTTTTCGTTAGCCCAAACAAAGCTCATCATCACCATCAAACACATTCCTATTACCGCGTTCCATGCGTCTTTAGCGCGTGCCGTCCTCATTTAGCCTCCCGAATCGACAGCTGTACGCGTCGTTTTACCCAAATGCCATTTGCTTCTTGCACCGTTTCTTCGATATCAATAGCACCATCCCTAACACTGATCACTACACCCAAATCCTGGCCTAGATGATCTCCTTTGCGAACCTGATGCAGTACTTTTCCTACCTCTAGTAACGCAACGCCCTGCCCTTGCCGACTCAGGCTGCCTACTAAACGAAATTGATCGAGAGGATATGATTCGAGAGGCTCACGCGCGCGCTTTAAATCAGGACGATTACCCTTTTCTGACGTGATGTCTAACAAGATAGAAATTTTTGAAGCATCAAACGGATCAACACGGCCCGAAGCGTCATAGACCGCCGGAGTAATGGTTAGCGGCACGGGTATCGTCACAGGGTTATCATGAACAGTTCGACGCACACTTGCCACCCAGTCAGTGAGACTCTCATCTTCAGATGACTCGCAGCCCGCAAGCAGCAGCATCAAAACCAAGCTTGCGCCACGTAAAAACATTTTCATGAATTTTATAAAACCACTCTCGATTTGCAGTGCGTAGATCATTGAACTATTAATGACTAGCTTTTTTCTGCTTATCTGCAGCAAGCTTAGACTGATAATTAAGTTCATCTTTATCGAGGTAACGATAGGTATGTATAACTGCGTCGAATACCTGCACTCCCTCTTTCTGTTGATTAATTACCAAACGATCTATCGTAACTACCCGTGGAAAATTAGCTATGTCAGTAACAAAACCTGCGAAAGAATGATAATTGCCAGTGAGTCTGATATCGATCGGCAGCTCTGCATAGTGCGGCCGTAACTGAACCTGCCCTGGCTTAAATAGCTCGAATTGCAATCCGCGACCAGTTCCTGCCTGATTAATTTCTGACAGCAGCGCATCCATTTCCGATTTGCTCGGTAATTGCCGACTCAATAAATCCACCCTGGCCGACACATCATTTTTTTGCTGCCTGAGTACATTTAGATTTTGTGCTTGACCAACTTTTTTACGAAATGACTCACGTAATTTTTCTTCTTCTCTATGTGCCTGATTCAGCGTTTCCCATTGATCCAACCAACATAACCAAACACCTCCCGCCATCACGGCAAACAAAATCATCACTAGCGCCGTAATTCTTGGGGCAATGGGCCACAATCCTGGATGACGCCCCTGCAATCCTTTGAATTGCAGCACCCATGTTTGTATAGTCTGCGCTATCGAGATACCCGGATCATGACTACTCATGGTCGGCCTTACTTAGGAACAACCGGCAAAGCAAGCGTGAAATCGAATAATTTTCTGGTCTCTTTTCCTGTTCCGTAACTGGCTGATTTAATTTCGATTAACTCAGGCTGGCCCAGTCCAAGTCGGCTGGGTGTTTGACTTAGGTTATGAATAAATTCAGAGACGCGGGCATTCGACAAAGCGTAGCCCGATAAAATAATCTGATCACTTTGCTTTAAGGATTTGAGCATGACGCCCGATGGAACCTGGTCTGTTAGCAGGCTTAATAAATAGACAGGTCGATTTCTGTACTCTTGAAGTTTTTCTACCGCATGTTGATGTGCTTGCAGCTTATCGATTTCCCGTTGAAGATTACCTATCTCGATAATTTTCGCATCAAGAATTTTTATTTCAGACTGTAGAAATGTATTTTTTTCAGACTGCACTTCTAAATTTTTTTCATTGATAAACCAAATAACCATCACAACAGTCAGACCTAAAATAATTTGCAATATCGTCAGACGATTAAAAATAGCTTTTTTTTGTGCGCGCTTTTCTTCACGCCAAGGAAGGAAATTAAACCCCTTCATACGATCTTGTCTCGCATAGCCAGTCCACAGGCAACCACCCATGATGAGGCCTCTTTTTGCAAAAACGATTTATCCGTATCCGATGAGAATTTCATTGCGGAAAAAGGATTAGCAAACTCAGAAGTAATGGATAATTGTTCTTTCATAATCGCCGGTAATCGAAATAAAGTTTGCTCTGGCCCAGAAAGAAAAAAATTATCGATAGGTACATACCGTGAGCTGGTTGAATAAAGCTGCAGTGCGCGTTTAAATTCCTGACTAGCCATACCGCAAAAAGCTTCTGCTGCGATCAAGGCTTGTTCTGGATTACGCTCGAGTTCTTTATATAAGCGCTGATAGCTAATATCTAATTCATGCTCAAAAATAAGGGTGCGATGAGTAGCCACAAAAAAATAACTGGAATCGCGTCCAATTTGTAAAACAGCCCGGGTATGCGAAGTACTTAATTCATCTGCAAAATTGGTTTGTAGTATGAGTGTCTCAATTAATGCCTGAGATTCGATGTCAATAACCACCGGCTTAATACCAGCGGCTTCTGCAATTGCCAGCCGCTCTGCTATGGTTTCTTTGCGGGTGGCTACCAACATGACGTCGACATCATCCGGATCGGTAGTTGATGTACCTATAACTGCAAAATCCAGATTTAATTCATGCGGTTGGAAAGGTAAACTCTGCGCAGCTTCTGCTTCAATTTGTAGCTCAAATTCATCTTCAGACAAATCCTTGGGCAAGGTGATGATTTTTCGAATTACTAAACTTGAAGGTAGTGCCATAGCGGCCACCCGACAGCGAGTGCCCGATTTTTCTAAAGCATCGCGTAATGCCTCAGTTACCACTCCTGCCTGAACAATAGTGCCTTCCCGCAAAGTGTTGCGCGGCAATTCATGCGCAGCAAAGTGCGCTACGCGCCATCCATCGCAAGCATGAGCCAGCTCAACTATACGTATGGCAGAAGAACTGATATCTACACCTAACAAAGGCGACGAACGTTGCCCAAACAAACTCGTTACTAGCCCAATTCTCAAACTATTCTTTCTGTCGCGACCGCTGCACTTTTAAAAATTTTATGGATGCTAGCAAGCTCTTTTTTTGGCTGTAAAGCAAAGCCGCAATTACGTTGTCAAATCCTGACGTAATGCTGGCCTAAGCCCAGCGCAACGCTGGCAAATAGCGATAGCAGCACTACAAATACACAAGCACTGATTGAATAAAACCAACTGTTACGTGTGTACTTGATCGGGGCTAATGAAGCTCTGTTTGAATAAAACGAGACCTTACTCGAGGAAAGATGGACGCTAAACTCTTGCTTGACGGGGGCCATACATGACACAACTGGGCTGGCTCGCTATTAAATTCGCACTTAATCAGCGCTCCCAGTCTCAACAACTGGGTTAACCCCAAGGATGGGTGGATGAACCGCTATAATGGCGACCATCGAGTGCTATAGCGCTTTCTTATTTCTTCCCGCATGAATTCAAATGCTCCGCAGGGAAATACACCCATAGGCTCTGGTCGGGATCGTCTACCCGCTCCAGTCAAGCTGGCTCTGAGTATTTTAGGAATACTCACAGGGCTAGCCGTCATAGGCGTGTTACTGGTCAGCTTCATGATGATGATGGCCTACCCAAATCTGCCCGATATTGATGCGCTGGCTACCTACCAGCCCAAGATGCCCTTGAGGGTATTTTCGGCCGATAACATGCTTATCGGTGAGTTTGGCGAAGAGCGACGCAGCTTAGTCCGCTATAAAGACATACCCAAAGTCATGAAACAGGCCGTGCTGGCCATAGAAGACGACCGGTTTTATGAACATGGTGGCGTTGACTACTGGGGCATATTGAGAGCTGCTATCCATAACGCCATGGGCGGTAGTCGGCAGGGCGCTTCCACCATCACACAACAAGTTGCCCGTAATTTTTTTCTATCCAGTGAACAGACCGTAAAACGTAAGCTTTATGAAGTTCTGTTGGCGTGGAAAATAGAGAAAAATCTGACCAAAGATCAAATTCTTGAGCTCTACATGAACCAGATTTATCTGGGACAACGCTCCTACGGCTTTGCTTCTGCAGCGCAGATTTATTTTGGCAAAAAATTAAACGAGATCACCATTGCCGAAGCCGCCATGCTGGCTGGCCTGCCCAAAGCACCTTCTGCTAACAATCCGGTAGTCAATCCCAAGCGGGCCCGGGCGCGTCAGCAATACATCCTGCAACGTATGCATGATCTGGGCTACATCACCACGCCGCAATATGAGCACGCGCGCGACGAGCAACTCAAAATCAAAATGGATAGCAATGAGTTCGGCGTGCATGCAGAGTATGTGGCCGAGATGGCCAGGCAAATGGTGTACGACCAGTTCAAAGAAGATACTTACACGCGTGGTTTGAATGTATTTACCACCATCACCAAGGCCGATCAGGATGCCGCTTATCTGGCCTTGCGCCGGGGAGTTTTAGACTATGAAAAGCGCCAGGCCTACCGCGGGCCTGAAGGCTACATGGATATACCCGCTGACAAAGGTGAAGCTGAGGCTTCAATAGAATCCGAATTAGCCGAGCATCCTGATAGCGATGGCATAGTCGCCGCCGTAGTCTTAACGGCTTCGGCTAAAAATGTTCGGGCACTATTAGCCTCGGGCGAAGAAATCGCGATTCAAGATGCCGGCCTGGGGCTTGGCGCCAGTGCGTTAACTGACAAAACACCCGCTAATCGACGCATACGTCGTGGCGCGATTATTCGTGTCATGCAAGAAGGTAATGGGTGGACCATCATCCAGCTACCCGAAGTGGAATCCGCGTTTGTTTCCGCCAGCACGGAAGATGGTGCTATTCGCGCTCTTATCGGTGGCTTTGACTTTAATCGCAATAAATTTAACCATGTGACACAAGCATGGCGTCAACCTGGCTCCTCGTTCAAACCGTTCATTTACTCGGCATCGCTGGAAAAGGGGCTTTCCCCAGGTACCGTGATTAATGATGCGCCGATTACGTTCGATGCCTCGCAAACGGGTAGTCAAGCGTGGGAGCCTAAGAACTACGACAACAAGTACGAAGGCCCGATGACAATGCGTAAGGGCTTGTCTAAATCGAAGAATATGATTTCTATTCGTATCCTCGATCGTATAGGCCCGGCCTACGCACAGGAGTACGTCACTCGATTCGGTTTTGATCCAGAAAAAAATCCGCCTTATCTGACACTGGCACTGGGTGCAGGTGCAGTCACGCCGTTGCAATTGGCTGGTGCTTATGCCGTGTTTGCCAATGGCGGTTACAAGGTCAATCCCTACCTGATTTCCAAAATCACTGACAACAACGGCAAGACGCTCTTTCAGGTCACCCCCGAAAAAGCAGGAGATGAAAATCTTCGGGTTATCGATGCGCGCAATGCGTTTTTAGTCGACAGCATGCTTAAAGACGTTGTCAAGCATGGCACGGCCACACGGGCACTCTCCTTAAAGCGCGCTGATATTGCAGGCAAAACCGGAACAACCAATGATTCGATTGATGCATGGTTCGCTGGCTATCACCCCAAACTCGTTGGTGTAGCCTGGATAGGCTTTGATAAACCCAAAAATCTGGGTAACCGTGAAACTGGCGGCGGGTTGGCTCTACCTATCTGGATAGGCTATATGCAAAAAGCACTGCCGGGATTGGCCACTCAAGAACGTGAAGTTCCGGCTGGCATTACCACCGCCGGCGGTGATTTTATATATACCGAATACACAGAAAGTGGCGGGGTCGGATCGCTGGGTATTACACCGCCTTCAGAAACAAAACCCGCGTCAGAAAAATCGGAAGAAGGACAAAAGAGTGAATTATTCTAGTCCAGACATCGCACGTGAGTCACACCTATCGTCAGAGCGTGATCTCGCTTCCGCCTTGTGCAGTCGCTAGCACAGACAGTGCTGCATATAGTTCAGAGCTGTCACGCGTGTCTAACCACTGCCCTGCCGTAAACCGGTAATGAAATCCACCTGATCGTGCTGCCACCCATATTTCTTTCATGGGTGCTTGGGTGTTGATGATGATTTTCGAG
>JAULVH010000243.1:32565-36019 GCA_032111105.1 Burkholderiaceae bacterium
CGGTTTCTATGAATTCGATCTCTAGCAAATTCCCATGGCGGCTGCACTCAAGATCTATGTCTGCTGTATCCGCTGCGCGTTCGAGTCGGATTTCAATCTGATTTAGCTCAGCTTCGGCCAGCGACAGAAACTCTGATTCGGTCATGCTACACTCCCTTTAGTTGTTTCTTGCGACATCAAAAACCCGTTAATCAAACGTTTATTCAAGACTACAAGCCGGTGTTCTATATGAACCTGTTTGTGGCAGAGCCCTCGCCTTACAGTGCAATCAGGGCGATACAAACCGACTGCCGTTTTGATTTTTAGCTTTTTATATTTATGACTACATTGCGCGTGATTCTAGCGGCGTTTCTGATTTCGGGTATGAGTGCCTGCGGCCAAACCGGGGCTCTGTATTTACCAGACAGGGTGCCTCCTAAAAATCAACCTTCACAAGACGCGGGTAATAGCGATTCCTCGTCTCAATCTCGCTAGCCGTCATGATGTCTCACTTCACTTATGTAGACGGCAAATTACATGCCGAACAAACAGCGCTTGATCATATCGCCACAGAGTTTGGCACACCTACCTATGTTTATTCCAGCGCCAGTCTGACTGAAAACTTCCTGGCGTATGCAACTGCCTGCCAGATGCATGGCCGAGGCCAACTGGGGGCGCTCATTTGCTACTCCGTAAAATCGAACTCAAATCTGGCCGTACTTAATCTGTTAAGCAAACTGGGATCGGGCTTCGATATCGTCTCAGGCGGAGAATTAGAGCGCGTGATTGCCGCAGGCGGTGACACGAAAAAAGTTATTTTTTCCGGTGTAGGTAAATCCCGCGATGAAATGCGCTTGGCCCTATCGCACGACATCCTATGCTTTAACGTTGAGTCCATTCCTGAACTCCATCGATTAAACGAAGTCGCAGCCAGTGTAGGTAAGCGTGCCCGTGTCTCGCTACGCGTTAATCCCGACGTTGATCCTAAAACGCATCCCTATATTTCGACAGGACTAAAAGAAAACAAATTCGGCATCGCCTTTGAAGATGCGCTGTCAACCTATCTGGTAGCAGCTTCCTTGCCGCAGCTAGATGTGACAGGTATCGATTGCCATATAGGCTCGCAGCTTTTAGATGATGCACCGCTGCTTGAAGCGTTAGATAAAGTCATAGAGCTGGCTGATCAATTGCAAGATGCAGGCATAGCATTACATCACTTGGATATAGGTGGCGGCATAGGTATCACTTACGATCAAGAGCAACCCGTCGCTGTCGGTGATTATTTGGCGCGCTTGTTTTCACGTATCGATAGCTGGCGCGCTGCGCGCCATAATGGAAAACCCATTACCGTACTCTTTGAGCCAGGGCGCTCGATTGTAGGAAATGCCGGCGTGCTGCTCACTGAAGTTCAGTACCTTAAGCATGGCGGAAATAAAAATTTTGCTGTCGTCGATGCGGCCATGAATGATTTGATGCGCCCTGCCATGTATGAAGCGTGGCATGGCGTGAAAACTGTGAGCGAAAAATCCGCGTCACCGAAAATCTATGATGTGGTTGGGCCCGTGTGCGAATCAGGTGACTGGCTAGCGCGCGATAGATCATTAGCGCTGGAGCCCGGCGATTTGCTCGCCATCATGTCGGCTGGTGCTTATGGCATGACGATGGCATCAAATTACAACACGCGCGGTCGCGCTGCAGAAGTGCTGGTCGACGGTGATCAATTCCGATTGATACGCAAGAGAGAAAAATCGTCCGATCTGTTTGCCCTGGAAAATATCTGACCATAGCTACTACACTACAGCAGTAGCTCTTCGGGCGCGCCAATAAAACACCAGGCGTGCTCCTAATAGAATCAGCATCACGCCAGCGATGATCATGGGCTCGCGTAAATTATTTTTCCCTGATCGCATCCACCAAAAATGCAAAACCGCTAGCAGGGCTACTGCATACACTATTTGGTGCAGCTTGCCCCACCAACGACCCAGCGTACGCATCATGCGATCGGTACTGGTGACTGCCAATGGCATCAACAATACAAACGCACCAAAGCCTACCGCTATAAATGGCCTTTTTAGTATGTCTTTCCACATCGCTTCCACATCAAAAAAATGATCAAACCAAAGGAAGCATATGAAATGCAGAACAGCATAGAAAAAAACATATAAGCCGCATAAGCGACGCATACGCTGTAGCCAATGTAATCCTGTCAGACGACGCAAAGGAGTAATGCACAGAGTCAGGCAAAGAAAGTAAATCGTCCAGTCGCCCGTGGCGCGGGTGATGAATTCGAGAGGATTAGCCCCGAGATTGCCTTCGACACCGCGATAAACAATTCGAATCAGCGGCAGCAAAGCAGCCAGGAAGACCGTGAATTTAACTAACCTAAGTTGAGCAGGCGTTAGGTTACGCATCAGCTATTTTCAATTAGAAGAATTTTTTCAAATCCATACCCGAATAGAGTGATGCGACTTCAGGGTATCCATTGAACATCAATGTTTTGCGTTTACGATTGAATAAACCATCCTCACCTATGCGACGCTCTGTTGCCTGCGACCAGCGCGGATGAGCAACCTCTGGATTTACATTGGAGTAAAAACCATATTCTTCAGGCGCTGTTTTATTCCAAGCGGTTTTGGGTTGGTGCTCTGTAAATCGTATACGCACTATCGACTTGGCTGATTTAAATCCGTATTTCCAGGGTACGACCAGGCGCAGCGGCGCACCATTTTGATTGAGTAGTGTTTGCCCGTACATGCCTACACACAGCAGCGTCAAGGGATGGTTGGCTTCATCGATGCGCAGGGCTTCCACATACGGCCAATCAAGAATGCGACTACCTACACCTCTCATCTGAGCAGGATCCGCCAACGAAGTAAATTCTATGTATTTGGCGTTTCCCGTGGGTTCCACCTTGCGAATCAACTCAGACAGCGAATACCCTATCCACGGTATAGCCATAGACCAGCCTTCAACACAACGCAGCCGATACAACCGCTCCTCTAAGGGGGCTAGCTTCATCAGCGCATCCATATCCAGCGTCTGAGGTTTTTTTATTTCACCCTCAATTTTTACAGTCCATGGACGAGTTTTTAGCGAACCTGCATACATGGCAGGATCACCTTTATCCATGCCGAATTCATAAAAATTATTATACGAACTGGCATCCTCAAATTTTGTTGGTGTATCTTTTGCTGTGTACGCGGGATTAGCTGTCGCATTTAAGCGCACACGCGCAGCACTTTCTGCAGACAGCGCGGTGTTAACAAAACCAGTCGCTGTCAACGCGCCTGCGGTTAGCTGTTGCATAAACAGGCGGCGCGATTCGACCAGATGACGCGGCGTAATCTCAGACCCGGGGATTTCAGAAAATTGCGGTCGTTTGATCAGCATAGAAACTCCAAAATCAGAAAAATGGACTGAAACAACAGAAATAAAAAAGGCTGCTCAAGGCAGCCTTTTCGTATCATCATAATTC
>JAULVH010000244.1:0-8041 GCA_032111105.1 Burkholderiaceae bacterium
CGTCCTCATTTTATCAAGAGCTTCCCAGGTAACGAAACAAACCTGAAGTGGGTAGATGCCGAGGTTAGCGGCAATCATTCCTACAGCACGATTTTGGCGCGTAATGTGCCGACCATTAAAGAGCTGCAGCAAAAACTGCTCGATCTTCAGTCGCGTGTCGTATTGCCGCTGCCAGAGCTGCGCAACATCAACAAAAAAATGGCTGCAGGCGAGACCCGAGCGCGCAAGGCCAAACGCGAAATGACCGAGGCGAATTTACGTCTGGTGATTTCGATAGCCAAGAAATACACCAATCGCGGTTTGCAATTCCTGGATTTGATCCAAGAGGGCAATATCGGTCTGATGAAAGCTGTCGACAAGTTTGAATATCGTCGCGGTTATAAATTCTCGACCTATGCTACGTGGTGGATACGTCAGGCGATTACGCGTTCGATTGCAGATCAGGCACGTACTATTCGTATTCCGGTTCATATGATTGAGACCATCAATAAAATGAACCGTATTTCTCGTCAGATTTTGCAAGAGACGGGAGCCGAGCCAGATCCAGCGACACTGGCGATCAAAATGGAAATGCCGGAAGATAAAATCCGCAAAATCATGAAGATCGCTAAAGAGCCGATTTCTATGGAAACGCCGATCGGAGACGACGACGATTCTCATTTGGGCGACTTCATCGAGGATAACAACACTCTGGCACCGGCCGATGCCGCATTGCATGCTTCTATGCGTGGCGTCGTTAAGGATGTATTGGATTCATTGACACCTCGCGAAGCCAAAGTACTGCGTATGCGCTTTGGTATCGAAATGTCGACCGACCATACTCTGGAAGAAGTCGGCAAGCAGTTTGATGTTACCCGCGAGCGTATACGTCAGATCGAAGCCAAGGCATTGCGCAAGCTGCGTCATCCTTCGCGTTCAGACAAGCTCAAGAGCTTCCTCGAGGGCGGTTAAGCTGCATGGTATGCGTAAGGACGGAGGCAACTCTCGTCTTTACGCCTCTCACGCGTTAAAATTGCCGTATTGAAGAAACTATCCTTTTTCGGGCCCCTAGCTCATGTTGGTTAGAGCAGCGGACTCATAATCCGTTGGTGCCGTGTTCGACTCACGGGGGGCCCACCAAATAAAAACCCTCAGCATTTATGCTGAGGGTTTTTTTTCGCTTGAAGTCATACCTTACTAAGCTGTTCAAAGAGCTTTTATCCATTACGTCATGCGTCCATGTCGCCTAGTTAAATCCAAAAAATCGACGCACCGAAGCAAAAAAAGTAGTTATGGGTTTAAAAAAATCACTCATACGTTGAAAAAAATTAGGTGGAGCGGGTAGAGGGTTGGTGGTGTTCTTTGCTGTCGGTACATCCTCAAATGGATTGGCGCTGGTCTTATTGACCGTTGTAGAAGTGGTTGATGGTTTGTTTTCTGATGTTGCGATTTCTTCAAATGGATTAGTGCTGGCTACAGGTGTCGATGCAGGCGCAGTCGTGGATTTACTTAGTTCGGCAGGCTTTTCATCAAACGGGTTGGAATTAAAGTTAATTAATTCGGTCGCAATTGGTGTCGTGGCCGGTTCTGTTGATACGGGCTTAGCAGGTGTGCTTACAGCACGCCGACCTTTTTCTAGTAAATCGATTAACGATGGTACGTCGTTTAATCCGATGAATTTTTGTTTTTCAATCGGGGAAAAAACAGTATTTACTTCGTCAGCAGTTAATCGTTTTTGATCCACTAGTGAATTGGCCATAGTTCGCATCATCGTGACAGCTCGCTTGGCAGTTATATTTTTATTCTCGGCTTTTCTTTCTTCTAGCCGCCTAGAATTTTTCTTTATTTTTTCACTATCATTTGTAGAAACATAAAAACTGAGTAGTTTGGAGTCTTTGATTTCCCCAATCCTAAAACTGGCTTTCGATCGTGATTCTGAACTTAAGTTATGGCTATATTTTTTTACACTTTCAAGAAAACTGATTGCTGTCGATAAGTTAAAAGAAGTTTGCGCTATTTTTAAGCGGGGTATTTGGGGTGTGTGTATCAGAGCGTTGTTCTTTGTTTTATCGTTAGCAGGTATCTTTTTTTCTTTGGTATTGAGTTCTTTCGTTGTTTGAGAAGTAGAAGGTTTTGGTGTGGTCGATTTTTTTATGGGCTTGTTATGTTGAGGCGGGACCGATTCATTAATTGATGCTGGAGAGAATATTTTTTCTTTAATCGCTGAATCTGATTTTCCCCAAATAGCGTGCAGTGGCTGAAGATCGGTCATAAGCTCGGGAATTCTCAAATCATGGTGGTTGCAATTAGGTCTTCTAGCGTTTATGTTTTTCAGAGCTTCATTAATTCCTTTTTTTTCTACCTCAGAGCTGCAGTTCGCTGATTCTTTTGCCAGAATTTTTTCTATCGTTTTAATAACCAAAATTCTGGCGGGCACTCTTTGTGGGTTTGCTGCGGCCTTGAATTTTTGCGTTGTTTCCGTTTTTTTCTCATATATTTTTAAGCGTGTGGTTCCCTTGCTGTTGCCCTTATAGGCGCGTATGGGTACGGACTTTTCACTGCTATTGCCTGTATTTAAGGAGCTCAATTGGTCATAGAGTTCCTTTGAGGTCGTGGCCTCAGAAACAGTAAATTCCCTGGGGCGCGCTGATGTTGCGGTCGTCATGAGCTTCCTAATAAATGGATTGATTGGGTTCCCTGAGAGTTGTTTCAGGCAGATTTAGCGAATTTCCTTTTGTGCAACTACGTGTTTTTACGCAACAGTTCTGCGCTAAAAACATTAAATTTCAAGGTGTGAGTGACAAGCGCGGCAAAAAAGTTTACTTATTAGGCAATATTTTTTAACCGGTAGTAGAAGGAAACGGCACTTAGGGGAATGCTGATTACGGGCTATTTTTTGCTCAAGCCAGCCAGGCTGTGCCGCGTATTAACAGGTAAATCATTGAGACGTCCTGCGCTGATGATCATTAACTTTTTCTACAGTCATCCGAAGGCTTCAGAATTGTGGGCATGAAGCCGATTAGATGGACTGATACCTGAAATTGCCCCAGAACCCCTGAGTAAGAGGGTGGGCTCAGCAGAAACGCTATGAAGAATCCCGAAAAATACTTGCTCGACATCATTAACCGTCATCAGCCCAAGCGGCTGAAAGGGCAGTCTGCGCGCATCATTAAGCTGGAGTCAGAGCTTCAGGCGTGGGCGGCTGATTGCTTCATGGGTATACGCGATTCGGGGTCACACGCACGGGGTACGGCCACGTCGGTATCGTCGAATGTGAAGTTACTGCTTTTATTGTCAAATGCCTGTCATCGTAATGCGGGTGGTATACGTTCTAGCTATGAATCACTGCATGGTTACCTGATAGAGCGCTACCGAGATGTAAAAAAACACCGGGTCTCTTTGCGCCTGCGATTAAATGGCATGGATATCGACATCACACCTGCGCGTATGCAATTAGGTGAGGATGATCTGCACACCTTGTATCAGGCCGACGGTGAAAAAATTTTAGAGACCAATGTGTTGCAACATGCGGGTGATGCGCTGGCCGCGGCTAGAGCTGCCGAGACCAAGCTGATTAAAATTTGGTTTGATCAGAACGGTATTGAATGGCCAGCGATTTATGTTGATTATCTGGTGCCAACCAAGCTGCTGGCTAACATCAAACCTGAAAAAGATAGTTTGTCCTTGAATTTCATGCACATGATGCGTCAGTTGGCCAAACGTGATTTCAATCCTCTTTTTGACGAATTAGAAGATCCAGCCAACCATGAGAACCTGTTATCCGAGTTGATGTCAGATCAAGATAAGCGTGCGGCCATCAAGGCGGCTCAGCAAGTGCTCACGGCCCGTACTCTGGAAGGCGTGATCGCGGCAGATTGAATCTGGGTCAGTTCTGAGTAAAAGCTTTTTATTGGTGCAGCGTCATCTACTTGCCAAACGAATACGGTCTCTGGTCCCTGACGCCGTCGTTATCAGCTGATTTGCTTAGTAATCAGTCCCTTAGCTCATAGGTATAGTCCATGCGGGTGCTACTCAATACCCCCTGATGACTGATACAACTACTGATCAAACGGCTGACGATACCCCAGCCGCACTTATCCGATTCGATGATTTCGGCCTCGCACCGCCTGTTTTGCAGGCACTAGCTGATCAAGGCTACGTGCATCCCACGCCCATACAGGCGCAAGCAATACCCATCGTGTTGCAAGGTCGCGATGTGATGGGTGCGGCGCAAACGGGTACCGGCAAGACCGCCAGTTTTCACTTCCCATTATTCAATTGTTGATGGCACACGCTAATTCCAGTGCCTCTCCTGCCCGGCATCCGGTACGTGCGCTGATCTTAACGCCTACGCGTGAGTTAGCCGATCAGGTTGCTGAGAACGTTAAAGCGTATTCGCGGCACACACCTTTGCGATCCACAGTTGTGTTTGGTGGTGTCGACATGACACCGCAGACAGCTGCTTTGCGCTCAGGCGTAGAAATTTTGATAGCCACACCTGGCCGCCTGTTAGATCACGTACAGCAAAAGACACTCAATCTTTCGCAAACTCAAATTCTTGTGATGGATGAAGCGGACCGCATGCTGGATATGGGTTTTTTACCCGACCTGCAGCGCATCATCAACTTGTTGCCTAAGCAGCGACAAAACCTGATGTTTTCAGCGACCTTCTCTCCTGAAATTAAAAAACTCGCGGCAAGCTTTCTCGACAAGCCTGTGTTGATAGAAGTGGCACGCAGCAATGCAACCGCCGATCGTGTATCGCAAGTGGTGTATCGGGTTGATGAAGAAGCCAAGCGCGATGCAGTTGTTCATCTGCTGCGTGGCCGCGATTTAAAACAAGTGCTTGTGTTTTCGAATACAAAAATTGGTGCTTCGCGTTTATCGCGTGAGCTAGAGCGCCAAGGTATTAAGGCTGCGCCTATCCATGGCGACAAAACTCAAAACGAACGCATGGCTGCGTTAGAAGCGTTCAAGAGCGGCACTATCGATGTGCTGGTTGCTACCGATGTCGCAGCGCGTGGATTAGATATTGCTGAGTTGCCTTGCGTGATTAACTATGATCTTCCTTATAGTGCAGAAGATTACGTACACAGAATTGGCCGTACAGGCCGTGCTGGTGCATCGGGTGATGCCTGGTCACTCTATTCAGACAAAGACGCTCGGTTGTTGGCTGATATAGAAAAACTCATACGTCAAAAATTAACACCGATAGAGTTGGAAGGTTTTCCAGGTCGGGGACCGCGTCACGCTGATGATAAAGACGTCTCAGAGCGCGCTTCGCGTCCTGCTCGCAGCGAGCGACGTCCTTCCGATCGCAGTGAGCGCACTGCTTCTGATCGGCCGCGATCAGCGCCTAGTGCCGCACCCCGCAGAGAAAAAGTGGATCCGTGGTTTCTCAAACCGTATGAGCCATCTGCGCCAGTGCAACCGCCATCGGAACCTGCTTTGTCTACGAATACAAAAAATACCCCACCAGTACGCCGCGCCGCGCTCTTAGGTGGCGGAAGTAAATCGTAATCTCATCATGAAAAGCGCCGTGCCCACGCGGGTACGGCCGCATCAAAAAAAGTCTGTACTGAATTTATATTAGTAGCATCTATGCCTAATGCCAGTGCATTTGCTGCAGCCATTAAGGTAATTACCGGTTGCGAAATATCGAGTGCAACTGCACCCGTTTGCTTGGATAATTTTTCTCCGAGCTCGTTCGTAATAACGGGTACATGCAGATAGTGCGGAGTTTTTTTCTGCAAGAGTTGTTGCAAATAGATTTGTCGCGCAGTGGAATCTAATAAATCAGCGCCACGTACCACGTGAGTAATATCTTGATCAGCGTCGTCAATTACAACTGCTAGTTGATAGGCCCAAAAACCATCGGCACGCCGTAATACAAAATCACCCACTGAAGCAGACAATGATGCGCGCATAGGGCCTTGCCAGCGATCGTCAAATTCTATGGTGTCGTTAGGATCGTACGGATTCGGAACGCGCACCCGCCATGCGCGAGCGCTTCGCCCTTGCGGCAAACCATAACGACACGTGCCAGGATAGATTGCTGCGCCATCAGATGAAACACTGGTACGCGAATCAGCTATTTCTTTGCGACTGCAAGCGCAGGCATACACTGCGTTTCCAAGTTCACGAAACGCTTCCTCGTAGCGTGATTTACGATGGCTTTGCCAAATAATTGTTTCATCGGATTGCATGCCCAGGGCAGCCAAGGTATCAATGATGTCGTTGTCGGCCCCTGTCACAGTTCGTGTTTCATCAATATCGTCTATACGTATTAACCAGCGTCCCTGATGCGCACGCGCATCCAAATGACTCGCTAAAGCAGCGACCAAAGATCCTGCATGCAATGGTCCTGTGGGTGAGGGAGCAAACCGACCGATATAAGACAAGGCTGACCTTTGTGTAAGAGTGGCGTGTATCAGCTTAAGATGAGTTCGGCTTGCGGGGCGGATGGTTCATCATCATGCGCATTCTTTTTTGAGAGCGAGCCTACGCGCACACCCAGTAAGCGTATACGTTTGTCTAGCGATACCCGCTTTAGACATTCGCCTGCCACTCGCCGTATCTCTGTGGCGTTATCGGTAGGCAAAGCCAGAGTGACATCGCGTGTTAGCGTATGAAAATCATCAAAGCGCAGTTTGATTCCTACTGTCTTACCCACATACGCTTTGCGCTCCAAATCAGCCGCTACCCGTGTACATAAATTGGTAAAAATTTCTGTCAGAGCAGCTCTATCGTGTTTGACATGCAGATCGCGTTCGAACGTTGTCTCGCGACTAATGGATTTTGGTTCGGAACTCGTGACAACCGGACGCTCATCGGTGCCATGAGCGGCATGATGTAACCACTGCCCAAAGTTGCGTCCAAAATGCTCTACCAGAAACGTTGGTTCTGCAGCAGCTAGCTCACCTATAAATTGAATTCCTAGATTGGCTAGTTTTTCGCTGGCCTTGGGTCCTATGCCACTTATTTTTTTTACCGGCATGGGCCAGATGCGTGTTTCTAAATCAGACATTTGTAGCACCGTAATGCCATCAGGTTTGTCTAGCTCAGAACAAATTTTTGCCAGCAGTTTATTGGGAGCGATACCAATAGAGCAGCTTAATCCGGTTGCAGAAGTTACTGCGTGTTTAATTTTTTTGGCTAACGGAATAGTTAGCTCGGTGTGTTCTGATAGATCGATATAAATTTCATCGATGCCGCGATCTTCAATAATAGGCGCGATATTTGCGACGGCAGCTTTGAATAGCCGAGAGTAGTGTCGATACGCTTCGAAATCTGCCGGTAGCAAAATAGCTTCGGGTGCGAGTTTGGCTGCTTTCATCATGCCCATCGCCGAGAAAATACCCAGAGCACGTGCTTCATACGTTGAAGTAGTAACGACTCCACGTCCTACGTAATCGTGCAATTTAGCGAAATCTCGCACGCCATCTGTACCCAGCGTTGGATGATGGACAGATCGGCCGCCAATCACGACGGGTTGTCCTTTTAATTCGGGGTAGCGCAGCAATTCGACCGATGCGTAGAACGCATCCATATCGAGGTGAGCAATGCGGCGAGTGGTGAGTGTCACCTCGTCAATCTCGCCGGGTAGTTATGCAGCGTGTGCCACTGTTGCGCAATGAGGGCAAGAGACACCTTCGACATACGAGGAAGACAGTTGTTCACGGGGTGTTACAACAGCGCGGCAGGCATAACATTGACGTGTCTCTGTTTCTTCTAAGTGCGGGTTAAGTGCTGTGCGGTGATCAAAAACAAAACAATCACCTTGATAGTGCGCACCACCGACTTCTTCAAAGTAGCGCAGTATGCCGCCTTCGAGTTGATAGACACTTTGGTAGCCAATGTTCTGCATATAAATAGCTGCTTTTTCGCAGCGTATGCCGCCGGTACAAAAGGTCACCACGGTTTTTTCGATGAGCTCGTCTTTGTGCTTTTCGATTATTTCTGGAAACTCACTGAACTTGGTAATGCGGTAGTCAATGGTATTTTCGAAGGTGCCTACATCAACTTCAAATGCGTTGCGCGTATCGACCATGACAACGGGCTT
>JAULVH010000245.1:0-4386 GCA_032111105.1 Burkholderiaceae bacterium
AAACCGGAAACATGGTCAGCATTATTAGCCAGACCGTTGATTATTTTGCCAAAGTCGAAGAGCAGATGGTCGACTTAGTACTTGAGGCAGTTCGTCGCATCATTGACGATTACAGTGACCATGAAAAAATTCACATGGTCGTTAAAACGTCCCTAGCTTTAGTAAGAGGTCGTCGACAGATCACAGTCAAAGTTCACCCCATGAACTTAGAGACCACTCAATCACAAATTGCGAGCCTATTAGAAAAATATCCGGGTATCGAACGATTAGAAGTTATCACCGACGCTCAGTTAGCCAAAGATGCCTGCATCATTGAATCGGATATAGGCCAAGTGGAAGCCAGTATGTCAGGTCAAATTGATGCATTACGAGACTCATTGGGACGCGTATTTGGATCGAACACTGGTGCGATAGACGAATTAAGCCACTAATAAAAAAAATAGGAACTGATTTATTTTTCTCGTTACTCAACCCGTCAGAGAAGCAATAAAGTAATTGCAATAAAGCACAGGCAACAAAGCAGATGTAGGCAATTCGATTTCTTTTTTTACCCTTGTTCAACTCAACATCAAAATTTCACATCATGGAAGCAAAAGTGAAACAAGGAATTACTTGGCGACGGAAATTCGTAGAGCTTGCGGAATCTATATTTCGAGAACTCGGCTTTCCCCCTCCGGAAATGCTGCACGATGACTACCAGCCACTGGCCATGGAAATGGAGCATGCAGGCAAGCCTTTTGAATTGATTCATTCATCTACGGAAATGCCTGACAGAATTCTCGTTAGTTGTAACTTAGGTCAGCTACCCGATGAAGGGGTATTGCCCGGTTTGAGAAAAATGCTACAGGCCAACTTAACTTTAGCGCGCATCCATGGGCCGGTGTATGGACTAATTTCTGAAAACCAATCCATTCGTTGCATGTATTACGAAAAACTTGATGACGCCATGGCTAGCCGTATTTTAGAAAAAATGCGTCAAGTCGCTGGTGATTCTGAAAATTGGCGCGAAAACTTTTTCACGCCAACCAGACATACACCAACGAAAATTCTTGCATCAAACCAATTCAGTCTTGCGTAACCTTAAATAATTGCTCAATGATGATAAATGACGCATTCCAGTGCAGGCTAATCTTTCTCAAGATTGTGAATGAAATTCGAGAGTTGCTTGGCTATTCGTTGAGCAACGAAGAGGCAGATCATGGTGATGATTTAGTCATGGAAATGATGTACGGTGGATTTGATTTCTCTATCGTTCACTCAAACATTCACGTTACTCAAAAATTACTACTTGAAAGTGATTTTGGTGCTGTACCACCGCACTTAGAGCAAAAAATTCTCCTACGTTTATTAGCCATGAATTCTGCGCTAGCTGAGCTGGATTCTTCAGTGTTTTGTATAGATGCAGATACAGGTCGTCTGATTTACACCTTATCACTGGATTTGAATGAGATTGACGGCCAGCAGGTATTGTCAAAAATGACCGAGGTTGTTTGGCATGGTAAGCGTTGGCTGGATACGAATTTTCTTGGTAAGGCGGCGGATTCAGAAACCGAGTCTATTAACTTTGCAGTACTCGCTTAAATTTACGAAAAGAGATAATCATGGCTGTTAATGGCGCTCCTAATCCTGCACCTGCACCTGCACCTGCACCTTTAGCTGTACCCGCACCAGCACCCGCAGCTGCACCTGTAGCCGCACCTGCAGCGGCTGATCCCCTGTTAACAAAAAAATTAACAGACATGATCGCGCCGAAAATAACTACGCGGTCAAATAGCCCGGATAAGATAGCGATGGTTAAAGCAATGAATGAGATGCGTTCAGCTCTGGCACAGATGTCGCTTTTGCTTGGAGCTATGGATGTCATTTTGGCGGATTTGAAAATTTCAAGTCTGGCCGGTAATGCAGATCCATTAGATGATCTTTCTCAAGATTTAAACGCAATCAAAGTAAATATGAGCAATGCAGCTGCCTATTTTGGACGCGTGGATAGTAGCCTTAATAAAGTGGACACCAGCAATTTTGATGCAGTTCAAAACCAGAAATTTAATCAATTTAAAGACTTATTTGGGAAGCTAAGCAGCACGTTTAGTACTTTAGCCCCAGCACCGCAAGCACCTGCACCAGCACCGAGAGCACCAGCACCAGCACCGAGAGCACCAGCAATACCGTTACAAAATATTCAAGTGCCTCCATTAGTAATTGGGAATGTTCCAGGGCAACCACCTATGCCGCTGCCGCCGCCAGTTCCAGTGCCACCGCCGCCAGTTCCAGTGCCACCGCCGCAAGTTCCAGTGCCACCACCGCAAGTTCCAGTGCCACCACCGCAACCGCCAGTGCCACCGCCGCAAGTTCCAGTGCCACCACCGCAAGTTCCAGTGCCACCGCCGCAAGTTCCAGTGCCACTGCCGCAAGTTCCAGTGCCACCACCGCAACCGCCAGTGCTGCAACCGCCAGTGCTGCAACCGCCAGTGCCGCAACCGCATGATGATGAGTCTCAATCCGATGTGGTAATCGCATCATCTTTAGTTGATGATGAGGTTGAATCGGATGTGACAATAGCATCGGCTTCAGCTGATGATGAGGTTGATGGCTCAATGGAGTCAGACGATGCTACCGAAGAAGGGTTAAATCCGTAAAAGGATTTAAATGCTTAAAAATAATTAGAGATCTTTAAAATTATTTATAAAAAATTAAGGTTATTCAATTTCGATTGTATGTAGGTTTGTATAAATTGTTATATCCGCCAATATTTTTAAACTTAAAGAGAAATAATCAGCCATATTTTTTTAAGCTATTAAGCTAAAAATTTTTCTACCGCATCTATCGAATTCTCCAGCGTGTTCAAACGAAATGCACGCTCGGGAATTCGTAGTGTGAAAAAAAGGCTATCTTCAGTGATGCCGGTTTGTAGAGTCCAACCGGGTGTTGATTCAAAATGGGGTCGCTGCAGCATGTCAATTAATACGCGCGTTGGGCTGTAATTACTGGGACTAGACATAGAAACGATAACTTCAGGTATGGGTAGCTCAGGTAGGTAAGCCAATGTCAGTGTCTTGCCGCTGGCTAAACCCAAACTCAGACGTTGTCGGGAATCGAGCGCCAAAGAAGGTATGCCTATGTTCCTACCAAATTCTGCGATCACTTGCTCAACCCAATTCATGATTGCATTTCCTCCGTTCCACTATTTTCTTCACGTTCTACCGCTGCATTAATAGCTGTCTGTACAGCATCTAAAATAGCTGCACGCGAGGCATCATCCGTAAATACTTTAAAAGGTAATTCGCGAAGTATTTGCTTAGTGCCCGTCAAAAAATAAATCGTGGCAGCCCCATCTGGGATATGTAAATCACGCGCCAATCGTTCAAATTGATTGGGTGAAATCCATGCGCCAGAGACTGTCTTGACTAAAGCCAGTAGAAGTTTTCGTTGGTCGATATCGAATTCAGGCAAGGGTAGGCTCGCTATAAAGTCGTTTCATGCCAATGATCAGCCGGTCAACCATCTCAATGAGTGTGGACGATATGTGCATGAATGAAAGTTCTGTTAGTAATGACTCCAGCTTAATTTTGTCGGTCGAGCTACCATCAGCTCGCAAATCATCAGCCAATGCTTGTTTCATACGAGGTAAGACGCTACCTAGTTCTTCAGGGGTATATTTTTCTAAAAATTTACCTAAGGCATCCGAAAATCCTGTGCTATCTAGTACGAGATCGTTATAACTTTCAATAAATCGCTCAGGATCGCCACTTTCCTTGGCCGCACCTAAAGAATTTAAGCTGGCGCGGATAGTGCTCTTGTGTTTACTTTCAAACTCTTGAATTTCATCCTGGACTGATTCCAACAACTCTTCGCGTGTAGCCGCGTCAGGATTGGAGAGTTGTTGGCCTTCACGAAGTTTTTGTTTGAGTTGATCAGGGTTAAAGCGCAGTGTTTTTAACATCTGCTCTAGCTTTTCACCGGATTCACCTAAGTTACCGACTTCAGAGAGGATTTGAGCAAATTTTTCTGGGTCGTCGCCAGCCTCTTGGAGTTGCTTCGCAATATCGTCGATGGAATCGAACGATTCTTTACCGGGTGTCAGTAGCGCAACAAACTGTTCGTCTGACGACTGCAGCGCATTGGCTAAGCGTTGCAATCCCATGAAGTGCTGCATTATTTCGCTAGTACTTTCGCCGGGCTTGGGCTTGCTGTCGCCGTTGAGATAATGATTTAAATAAGCTTGGGCAAGTTTTGTACTTTTAGCGCTTGTGCCAGTGGTATTTCCAAAAGAAGATAACTGATTTTTCCCAAGGGGAACAAAATTCTGTTCGGTAAGAATTTTTCCTTGTGAAATTAATGCTTTATCGCCATTTCCGCTGATACCCAGAGCGACTTTTAATCGAGCGG
>JAULVH010000246.1:0-3351 GCA_032111105.1 Burkholderiaceae bacterium
GAAGGATTTCATTGGTATTAGCTTCGTTACCGGTCCTGACAAGAAAATTTATCAATTGCCTGATCAGCAGTTCGCCAACCTGTACTGGTTCCGCGCTGACTGGTTTGCACGCAAAGACCTACAAGACAAATTCAAAGCAAAATATGGCTACGATCTGGGTGTTCCTCAGAACTGGTCTGCTTACGAAGATGTTGCGAACTTCTTCACCAATGATGTTAAAGAGCTCGATGGTAAAAAAGTCTATGGTCACATGGACTACGGCAAAAAAGATCCATCACTAGGCTGGCGTTTTACCGATGCCTGGTTGTCGATGGCAGGTACCGCCGACAAAGGTATTCCTAACGGTTTGCCAGTTGACGAATGGGGTATTCGTGTCGGCGCAGACAAGTGCACCCCAGTGGGCGCATCGGTATCTCGCGGTGGCGCAACTAACTCACCAGCGGCTGTCTATGCATTGACTAAGTACATCGACTGGATGAAGCTGTACTCACCAAAAGAAGCGATGGGCATGACGTTCTCCGAAGCCGGTCCTGTACCTGGCCAAGGTCAGATCGCTCAGCAAATCTTCTGGTACACCGCATTTACCGCAGGCATGAGCAAAGCACCTGCTGTGAACAACGCGGATGGTTCACCTAAATGGCGTATGGCTCCTGGCCCTCACGGTCCATACTGGAAAGACGGCATGCAGAATGGTTATCAGGACGTTGGTTCCTGGACCTTCTTCAAGTCCACACCAGATGAGCGTAAATCAGCCGCCTGGTTGTATGCTCAGTTCGTGAATGCGAAGTCGACTTCGCTGAAGAAATCGATCGAAGGTCTGACCTTCGTTCGCGACTCCGACATCCGTCATGAGTACTTCACGAAAAACGCTGCTAAATACGGCGGTCTGATCGAGTTCTATCGTAGTCCAGCACGTGTTGCATGGACTCCTACCGGTACCAACGTTCCTGACTATCCTAAGCTGGCTCAGCTCTGGTGGAAAAACGTTGCAACCGCTGTCACTGGCGAAAAGACTCCACAAGCTGCAATGGACAATCTGGCTGATGAGATGGACAAAGTGATGGAGCGTTTGGAGCGCGCAGGTATGCAGAATTGCCCACCTAAGCTCAATCCTAAGGGCGATCCAAACAAGTATCTGTCAGACACTTCTGCACCATGGAAGAAGCTGGCTAATGAAAAGCCTAAAGGCGAAACTATCGCCTATGACAAGCTGCTTCAGGCTTGGAAAGAAGGTCGCGTAAAATAAATTACGCGCATTGAATGAATCCGGGCTCATAAGGCCCGGGTTCGTTTTCAGAGTACCGCTAGTCGAAGTTATTCTCTTCCCTAGTACTGAAAAGCGCGGCTCTCCGCGCTTTTTTTATCTCGTCGAGGTTCGCATGGCAGAACAGTTCATACTCGCTATTGATCAAGGCACGACTAGTTCGCGCGCTATTTTGTTCAATCGTAGCGGCCGCATACACGGCATGGCTCAACAAGAATTTACGCAATTTTTTCCCAACCCGGGTTGGGTTGAGCATGATGCCAATGAAATTTGGAGCTCTCAACTCGCCGTCACTCAGCAAGTCATGCGTGAGCATCACCTCACTGCAAAAGACATCGCGGCTATAGGCATTACCAATCAACGTGAAACGTCAGTGCTGTGGGATCGCAAGACCGGTGAACCTGTAGCGCACGCCATTGTGTGGCAAGACCGACGTGCGGCGAGTTTGTGTGATTCCTTGCGCGATGAAGGTAAGAGCGATTTATTTCATAAAAAAACTGGTCTTGTTATCGATGCCTATTTTTCGGGAACAAAGTTACGCTGGTTGCTAGACAACGTACCCCATGCGCGTGAGCGCGCAGAAAAAGGCGAACTCGCTTTTGGCACAGTGGATTCATGGCTAATCTACAAGCTATCCGGTGAACACTTAACTGACACCAGCAACGCTTCTCGCACACTCATGTTTAATATTCATACCCTGGATTGGGATGATGAGCTGTTAGAGATACTGCACATACCACGCGCAATTTTGCCCAAGGTTGTACCGAGCAGCGGTATCGCTGCAACGACCGACGCGAAATTTTTTGGCGCACCATTACCTATTGCTGGTATCGCTGGTGATCAGCAAGCGGCCACCTATGGACAAGCCTGCTTTAAACCTGGCATGGTCAAAAGTACCTATGGCACCGGTTGTTTTATTTTGATGAATACTGGCGCTGCGGTTTCATCGCACAACCGACTACTGACCACTGTGGGATGGACTACCGGTCATACAACACCGCACAAAACAGATTACATGTTTGAAGGTGGTGTGTTTATGGGCGGAGCTACTGTGCAGTGGCTACGTGATGGTTTAGGAATCATAAAAAAATCTACCGATGTAGAAGCCTTAGCTTCTACTGTGTCTGATAGTGATGGCCTAACATTTGTACCGGCTTTTTCCGGCTTAGGCGCACCACACTGGGACGCTTATGCACGCGGCACATTGATAGGCATTACACGCGGCACGCAAGCAGGCCATATTGCACGCGCTGCATTAGAAGGTATCGCTTTTCAAACTGCCGATGTTTTGCTCGCTATGCAAAAAGATGCGGGTACGGGCATTAAAGAATTGCGTGTTGATGGCGGTGCTGCAAGCAATAATTTGTTGATGCAATTCCAAGCTGATATTTTGAATGTGCCTGTGGTTCGTCCGGAAGTAACTGAGACTACTGCACTTGGTGCAGGATATCTCGCAGGCCTGGGTGTGGGGTTTTGGTCTACGCAAGAAGAGATTTCAGAGCAGTGGCATGTAGAACGACGCTTCGAGCCGAATATGTCGCAAGACAAACGCTCACATCAACTCGGTGTGTGGAATGAAGCGATACAACGTTCGATGAAGTGGTCATCAACCTAATTTAGGTTAGTGATTACCGCTCACTACACTTGAATTTTTGTTTAATAAAAAAGGCAGCCTAAGCTGCCTTTTTTATTTGGATCTGAAACTACTTATCTTTTTTGGCGCAATTTATGTATCGCAGCTAACTGAGCCAACGCGATGGCTAACTCTGCCTGTGCTACAGCGTAGTCGATATCAGAATCTTGATTGACCAAAGCTTCCTCAGCCATTTTCTTGACTTGATTGGCTTTTGCTTCATCAAGGTCTTTACCACGAATCGCTGTATCTGCCATGACAGTTACACCGTGTGGTTGTACCTCGAGTATGCCGCCGGCCACAAAGACAAATTCTTCATCGCTACGACCTGGCACTTTGATACGAACGGCGCCGGGCTTGATGCGTGTAATGAGCGGCGTGTGTCTGGGATAAATCCCCAGTTCACCTACTTCACCGGGAAGGGTGACGAATTCGGCAGGACCAGAATAAATCT
>JAULVH010000247.1:0-2984 GCA_032111105.1 Burkholderiaceae bacterium
TTGAGCATGCCTAAGGTGGCACAGGTTTCCAAGCCCAGTGATTTAACAGCTTTGACCATCTCTTCAACCGCATCTAAATCACGATCTTTGGGCGAGCGCCAGGCAGCTCCCATGCAAAACCGTGTAGCACCACTGTCTTTAGCTGCCTGAGCGGCTGCAACAACCTCTTCCACAGGCATCATTTTTTCGGCTGTTACGCCCGTATCGTAATGTGCCGATTGCGGGCAATAGCCACAGTCTTCCGGACAACCGCCCGTTTTAATGGATAACAACGTAGCGAGCTCGACTTCATTGGCATCGAAATGCTCGCGATGTATTTTTTGTGCGCGCCACATCAAATCATTAAAAGGCAGCTCGAATAATTTCATCACCTCGACCACTGGCCAAATATCGCGAGCAGCGGCTAAGGTTGCGATTTTTTTACTAGCTGAATGAAAAGTGATGGGTTGCGATGACATGCAAATATCCTGTGTAATTTAAATGAATAACTAAAATGAATAACTAAAATGAATAACTACAATGTTTATCGTACCGGCCAATTAATCAGTCTGGAAAAATCTAGCGTATCTGCAGCAACTGCCACCGACGGCTGTGCCATCCAGGGCAAACATCCTACATACGGTGCTGGCAAATACTCACGCAATGTATCGATATTGGCTGCTTGATGTAGCATGGCCGGATCTATCTGATTCACGACCCAACCTGCAAGATGCAAACCCCGAGCTGCTATCGCCTCAGCTGTTAACAACGCATGGTTCAGACAACCCAAACGTAAGCCAACCACGAGGATAACATCAAGCTGTAATTGTGCTGCGAGATCCGCCATGTCCGTCTGTGGAGTCAAGGGCACGCAAAAACCACCCACACCCTCAACAATCACGGCCCCTGTTTGTGCGCGTATCTGCTCAAACGCTGCGAGAATGTCTGAGGGGTTTATTTGCTTGCCTTCTAGCGCTGCGGCCACATGCGGCGCGGCGGGCTCTTTAAACAAACAAGGCGCAATCAACTGCACGGGCAAACTCACATTCGCCTCAGCGCTCAACAGTGCCACATCTTCATTCCACCACTGACCATCACGCAGCTCAGCGCCCGCTGCCACGGGTTTCATACCCGCGACCTTGATGCCCATGCGCGCCAGGCTGTGTATGAGTGCCGCCGACACCAGCGTCTTACCTACCCCGGTGTCGGTACCGGTAACAAAGTAATCAAACCGAGTGGTCATGCAGACTCCGCATCCAGCGTATTTACCAGGCTGGCTAATTGCGTTACCTGTGCCTGGGTGTGTGATGACGATAAGGTTACTCTCAGTCTGGCCGTACCCACGGGGACGGTGGGTGGCCTGACAGAACCCACCCAAAAGCCGTGTTCACGCAAACTGTGGGCAGCTGCCATGGTGGCAGCGTTGTCTCCTATTACCACCGGTTGTATGGGCGTGACAGATTCCAACACATGCCAATGCTTAAGCGTGACAGAAGTTTTCCATTGCGCGATACGTTCGTTTAATAACGCACGACGATCAGCGCCCTCTTGGCTGGCAATGATGCCCAGACTAGTGAGCAATGCGTGAGCCAGGGCTGGCGGCGATGCAGTGGAATAAATATATGGGCGAGCTCGTTGTATCAGCCACTCTATGATGGTGTCGTGAGCAGCAATAAATGCACCGGCAATACCAGCAGCTTTGCTCAGCGTACCCACCAAAATTAATCGTTCAGAACGCAGGGAAAATTGTTCAACCACACCGCGACCTTGTTTACCTATCACTCCAAAACCATGGGCGTCATCAACAATTAACCAGGCATCGTGTAATTCACACAAACGCATAATCTCGTTGAGCGGCGCTATATCACCGTCCATACTAAACACGCCGTCGGTGACGATCAGTTTGCGCTGTGCAGTGCTAATAGCCAACATCGCGCTTAACGATGCAACATCACGATGCGGATAAATAGTTATTTTTGCGCGCGACAAACGTGCTGCATCAATAAGTGACGCGTGATTGAGTGCCTCAGAAAAAATTTCAGTCGAGCTATCAGCAAGCGCTGTAATAACCGCCAGATTCGCCATGTAACCGCTGGCTAAGTACAGCGCACGGCCTGAGATGAGATTAGGCTCGAAAAATTCTGCTAATGCAGTTTCAAGCTTTTCATGCGCTAACGAGTGTCCGCTAATGAGGTGCGATGCACCGCTACCTGCGCCGTATAAAGATACACCTGCGTGCAAGGCTTCCATGACGCGCGGGTCTGCAGCCAAACCCAAATAATCATTACTGCAAAAGGTAATAAGATCATGACCTTCTACCTGCATTTGCGGCGAACAGGGTGTCTGCGCATTCCATCGCCTACGCCATAGTTGCTGCTGTTTTAGGGTGTCTAGCTGAGCTCTCAACATCCCCAACATAGACACATCACTTGTCATGAGTAATGTCGGCTAGCCAGGTTGGTTTTCGTTTTTGCAAAAATGCCTGAACACCTTCTCGACCCTGTTCAGAACTACGAACTTCAGCAATACGGCGCACGGTATCCGTAATCAATTCCTGATCTATCGTCGCACAAGACACATCGCGGATTAAGCGTTTAGCTTCATCCATGGCATGCGGGCTACACGAAAGTAAGGCATGAACTAATCGCGCCACTTCGTGATCGAGTTCGGTATCTTCTACGGCTTCGTGAACCAAACCCAAGCGTTTTGCTTCGTGTGCATCAAACCGTTCTGCTGTCAGGAAATAGCGTCGCGCCTGACGCTCGCCTATGGCACGCAACACATAGGGTGAAATCGTCGCTGGTATCAAGCCCAGCCTGACCTCAGATAAACAAAAACCAGCGGATGTACTTGATACGACCATGTCGCAGCCAGCAATGAGGCCTATACCACCGGCGTAGCAATCACCCTGCACACGTGCAACGACCGGTTTGGTGCATGAATAAATCACGTGCATCATTTCAGCTAAAGCAGCCGCATCTGCTAAATTTTCAACATCGGTATGC
>JAULVH010000247.1:2994-5090 GCA_032111105.1 Burkholderiaceae bacterium
GATCAGCGCCCGCACAAAAAGCGGTACCCCTCGCTGCCAGCACGATGACGCGTACGTGCTGATCTTGATCCAGGCGACGAAAGGCAAGTGTTAGTTCGGAGATGGTTAGTTCGTTGAATGCATTACGTACATCAGGACGATTCAACCAGACTGTAGCTACATAACCTTGTTGATCGATTTCAATTGTCTGAAAAGACATGTCCGTCTCCATGCATAGGGTGTCGTGCAGAATAACTACACGTATCGTCAGTCAGACCTTGACGATTTTGGTTTGAATACGTTTTGAGGATCATCTAAAGGCAGGCGTTGTCGATGTGGTTCGACCTCCGTTAGTGGCTCGACTTCCTGCATGCTTTGCATACAACGAATTGCGAGCTGCTGGTATTCCACCGTACCGCGATGTTTCCAGGCGATTTCATCATCGGATAGCGTGCGCGCGATTTTTGCTGGCATCCCCATCACCAAACTTTTTGGCGGAACCACCATTCCGGCTTTTACGAACGACATTGCTGCAACAATCGATGATTCACCGATCACTGCATTATCCATCACCACGGAATTCATTCCTATCAATGCATTGCGGCCGATACGGGCCCCATGAATAACGGCACCATGACCTATATGACCATCGACTTCAATAACCGTATCGCTACCCGGAAAGCCATGCACCACACAGGTATCTTGAAGATTAGCGCCCTCTTCCATAATCAAGCGCCCAAAATCACCCCGCAGGCAGGCTAATGGGCCCACGTAACAACGTGGGCCTATGATGACATCACCGATTAACACAGCCGTTGGGTGTACGTAAGCACTTGGATGAATAACCGGCACCACACCTTCAATTGCATACACTTTGGCCATGCTGGTCTCCCGATCAGCGACGTGGCTGTATGACGATTTTGCCGGTCACTTTGCGTGAAGCCATATCCATTAATGCCTGCGGTGTTTCATCCAGGCTGTAGGTTGCTGAAACATGAGGACGTATCTTTCCGGAGGCCTGCCACTCAAGCAGCTTGTGCATCGCTGCCATGTGGTTTTCGGGTTCGCGACGTGCAAAGTCTCCCCAAAATACGCCCATTACTGATGCGCCTTTTAATAGAGGTAAATTCAATGGCAATTTAGGTATTTCGCCATTAGCAAAACCTATCACCAGGTAGCGTCCACGCCAGGCTATCGAGCGAAACGCAGGTTCGGTATATCCGCCACCAACCGGGTCATAAATTACATCCGGGCCTTTGCCGTTGGTAGCTTTCTTGATCGCTTCACGCAAATCTTCCGTGCTGTAATTAATCAATACATCGGCACCATGCAGCTTGCAAACAGCGAGCTTTTCATCGGTAGATGCCGCCGCAATTACTTTTGCGCCCAAAGCTTTACCAATTTCTATTGCTGCAATTCCCACACCACCGGCGGCACCCAGCACCAGCATGGTTTCGCCTGCCTTTAATTCGGCTCTGTCTGCGACTGCATGGTACGACGTGCCATACGTTAATGTCAGCGCAGCAGCAGCTTCAAATTCCATTTGTTCAGTCATAGGAAAAACGGCTTCCTCTGCTACTGCTATCTGCTGAGCAAACGCGCCCTGAGGCACAAACGCAAACACACGATCGCCACGTTTGAATTTAGTAACGCCCTCACCTAAGGCACGTACAACACCGGCTAACTCATTGCCCGGTGTGAAAGGCAATTCAGGTTTGAACTGATATTTGTTTTGAATAATCAGTACATCAGGAAAATTAACACCGGCAGCAAAAATATCTATCATCACTTCGCCGGCCTTGGGTACGACGTCTGGCAACTCTTCTATGATCAGTGTTTCGGGCAGGCCCCAGGCTTTGCAAACGACGGCTTTCATGATGTTCCTCTTCTGTTTTTTTATTGTGATTACGACGGGGTTAGTTTTAAGAGTACGCGATTAATGAAACTTGGGAGCGCGCTTTTCTATAAATGCACGCACTCCCTCTTTACCATCGGTGCTCTCACCTGAGGCATACATAGAATCACGTTCAGCGACTAAGTGCTGGCTCAGTGAATTGTGATGGGCGTGATTAATCAGTGATTTGATGCGTGCTTGCGCTTGCACTGGCCCATCGGCC
>JAULVH010000247.1:5100-15547 GCA_032111105.1 Burkholderiaceae bacterium
TTCAGATGATAGAGAATTTTTGGCAGATGCTAGATATGCTATAGAAGAATACCTAAGAGAATTAAGACTAAAAATCCATCCCATAAAAAGTCAATTATTTGAAACAAAGTATGGTGCTAATTTTTTTGCTATCTCGGGTAAATCGGCATCCGGATGTACGGCGTCAAATAAACCCAGTTGCAAACACTCGTGGGACGCTACGGGCCGATTAGTCATGAAAATTTCCATCGCTCGGGAAGCACCCGCGCGACGCGTAACAAACCATGAACCACCCACATCCGGTGTCAGCCCCAGCGCCGAATAGCCACCGCGCAGTTTGACGGATTCGGCTGCCAGCACCAGATCACCACACAGTGCCAACCCTATACCGCCGCCACCGACGGCACCATTAATTGCGCACACCACTGGAAAGGTAAACATAGACAGAAGATTCATCGCTCCATGCACTGGCTCAAGCAAGGCACGCAATGTATCCGACAATGGGCGCGATTCATCTGCCATGCTGTGTACATCACCGCCTACGCAAAACTGTTTGCCTTGCGCAGTAATGAGCAAGGTTCGAACGCTGCTGTCTTCAGCAATTTGTTCGATAGCAGCCGCAAAGGCGCTCGCCATGACCATATCCAATACATTTCCACGTGATGGGTTGGTAAAGGTAAGAACAGCTAATCCTCGGTCTATCTCCAAGGTCAGGGGTGCAGACATGAGCAATGCTCCGAAATGAACGACATGAACCTGATGGATTATCAGGCTAGGAACCACATGAAAGACAGCATTTTAACAAAGCGGAAAACTCACGCTGATCTCTAGTCCATTTGGCTGGGCAGCCTGCATATGCAGCTTGCCCTGATTAGCTAGCACGCGCTCCTTAATGCCTATTAAACCCAGGCCATTAGCTGGTGCCTCCGGTGAGCTAGTCTGCCGAAGTCCCTGACCATTATCTGCAATTCTCAGTATCAGTGACTGCGCCAACTTATCCACATGCACATCGATTACTACCTGGGTAGCGTTTGCATGTCTTAAAACATTAGTTAATGCTTCTTGAATAATGCGGTAAGCCGCCACTGACAATCGTTGCGGCAATTGAGCATCATGTAAATCGATCTGCAACAGATAGGCTAGCTCAGCATCGCTGCGTGACTGACGCTGTCGTATGAGTTCTCGCAACGCCTGCTCCAGCGCAATGTGGTGTTCTTCATCGCCTTGCAAGCCGTAGGGCCTGAGTTGTACTAGCAAGCTTTTTAATTGCAACAATATACGGGTACTGTTGTCATACATAGCACGCGCACAGTCTTGCAGTGCCGATTGACCTTCCGTTTGCTTTAGCAGATAAGAAGCATCGACTTGTATCGCAGTTAATAATTGACCAAACTCATCATGCAAATCATGCGCTAACTCGCGACGCTCTTGTTCTTGCACATCCTGCAGGCGATGCAGTAAATCGCGCTGCTTGGATAATTGCTCAGTGAGCGCTGCCGACAAATGATTAAGCGCGTTCGTAATTTGATTGAGTTCTCGAGTAGCGCACGCGGGTATAGGTTGGTCGTAATTACCCTCTTCTATACGCGCAATCCCTGTAAGAATTTCTTTTAGTGGCGACAAGGCGAAGCGCACGCTATAAGCCAATGCTAGTACCAGCACTAACACCAAAATACTAAACAACGCTAATTGCAGACGTACGCTACTAATCGCTTCGGCTATTTCAGGCTCAGGATTAGGCTCTAGCACCAAGGTCACCAGACCACCCTCAGGTCGTCGCACAGATAACGAGTACTCCGATAAAGCAACATCACCGGCCATAAAACGATTCAGCCATGGCAGAGTAGCCACTTGCAATGGGCTGGCCATGGAAGTCCAACGTTTACCCTGCTCATCGATTAGCGCAACGTGGAAATGTCTTAAGGTTTCACTACGGTTAAGTTCATCAATTCGCGCTGCATGATGTTCTAACGTGTCACCGTTTTGTAGTTCCGCTAGCACCGTCATTAATTGACCCATGCGCTGACTACCCTGCATTTCATCAGCTATATCCTGCCTTGCAGAAAAAAGGGTAAGCGCCAATGCCAGCATGAGCATTACCAAACCTGCCAAGCCGAGTCTGAGCAAAAGTCGTGTGACTAATTGCATGATTGCTCCAAAATTAATAATTGGTTTATGTGCTAATAATGATTGATTTATGCACTAAAAAATAATTATACGGGTGAGCGAACTCATCACTAACGGATGCGCCACAACTTGATGGCGATAGCCCGTGTCTGCGCAAATTAGGTACAGGAAAAAGTAACGGCTATCGGTACTATTTAAATAACGTCAGACCCGCCAAGCCGTTTAACAATGAGAGTTATTGATCTGGGAACCATAGAAACACTTAACGCACAAAAGCTGCTTAAGTAGCAGGCGAACGTATAGCGATAAGGTCAGATCTGTGTTCAGTGAGAAAAACGTACCAATCGGATACTGTTACGCTGGCAATCTTCATAAAACCGCGGACTTACTAGGTAGCTAAACTCGGCCGCACGCGCACTACCTATTGGATCTGAATAATCTGTAGAGGTACGCCCAGGGTGACACATTAAAAGAGTGCCGCTAGGGGTAAGTTGCAACCAATGTCGCATCCGAGTTTCAAAATGTGCGTTTACATTTAACGCATACAAGCCACCAAAATGCTCCGTGGTTTTTAAGCCATGCTGCTGGATGAAATCAGAAAATCCACGACTGGCGTAACGCAAAATAAACGCTTTGAGGCGACTACCACCGTCATCAATTAATCGATCCGGAGTACGTACCCAGGGACGCTGCTTCACATTAGCCCAACGTAACTCTATCGCGTCCACCATGGCCTGACGAATCAGTGGAAAGGCATGCACATGTTGATGACCGTCGACAAAGTCTGGCAGTCGCCTGAAATGCTGAACAAAAAGATCAATTTGCCGAACAAACCGGTCTTTGATGGTATCGCTCATCACTCGTCCTGCCTGGGTAGCGATTAGCCAATGTATCAATGGACGATTGCCGCTAGTCTGAGGAAATGCATGTGTCAGATTGAGATGAACACCTACATCGGCGCGATCCTGCAAGTCGCGTAGCCGATGTGCTCCTTCTGGCCAAAAAGGGCCTTCAGTTAGCACTGAAGTAGCGGTAAGTCGACGGCATGCAATCAGATCAAGTATGCCCTCGGAAATATCTTTGGACTGGCCAAAATCATCTGCACACAAAGTAAGATTACGCGGCCTGGCTATCATGCATGCTCTCCAGAAGCAAACGCCCAATATCTCGCCAATACAAATGTCAGGCCTGCCACTGCCACCAACACTATCGCCAGCGAAATTCGATAGTCCAGTAGTGTGTACCGTAGCAGCGCCCAGTACAAGAGTTCATTCACTCCAAAGCTCATCAACGCTACCAAAAAAAAACGGCCACGCGAGCGTGAAACAGAAATATCTTGATTACGGAAAGTAAAGTGTTTGTGACCAGCATGACTGACCTGAAACGCCAGCAAAAACCCGATGATGTTAGCGAGCAATGGCGCTAGCCCCAACGGGACAAAAATTAATACTACGCTCCCCAGATGAACCAGCATGGCGGTCACGCCCACCACACCAAACCAAAAAAGCTGACGCGTCATTGCTGTGATTTAGGCTTACTAGGCAGCTGGTTGCTGCGAACAACCCGGCTTACGAAATACGCAGGACGTTGTTTAACTTCGGCAAATATGCGGCCTATATATTCGCCCAATATTCCTATAGAAAGTAATTGAACGCCGCCAAGAAAGGTAATTGCAACCACCAATGTAGGCCACCCCGTGGCATCGTTACCAAATAGCAGCGTTTCTATTACAACAAAAACTGCGTAAGCGATTGATGCAAATGAAATTACTCCCCCGACCACTGTCCACAGACGTAAAGGAACATTTGAAAAAGCAGTTAACCCAGTCGCTGCTAATCGTAACAAACTAAAAAAATTAAAGCTGCTCGAACCATGGCGACGAGGATCGGTTCTGACCTTAATGCCCAAACGGGTAAAGCCTACCCAATTGTAGAGTCCTTTCATGAATCGGTTTCGCTCAGGCATGCTGTTTAGAGCATCGAGCAATACGCGATCAAGGACACGAAAGTCTTGTGTGTTTTCAGGAATTTTATTGCGCTCACCAAAATTAAGTAAGCCATAGAACATATGAGTAAATGCACGCTTTAGCAATGATTCATCGTTACGATCTGATCGAATGGCAAACACCATGTCGTAACCGCGCCGCCACTGCTCAATAAATGCGGGAATTAATTCGGGTGGATGCTGAAAATCACAATCGATTAATACCGCTAAATCACCCTGAGCTTCGGCGATACCCGCTGTGAGTGCTATTTCTTTACCAAAATTTCGAGAGAGTTGGACCAGGCTGACAGGTAAATCATTCATTACACTCATGACACGTTCTACGGTTGCATCTTGACTACCATCATCCACCACGATGAGTTCATGCCTCAAACCAAGATCATTCATCAAGGTATGCAAAGTATCGAGCATGGGCAAAATATTGCCTTCTTCGTTGAATGCGGGCAGAAGGCAACTCACTAGTGGATCTGCCGAACGTTCGGCCGCACGAGAGCGCAACACGAACTCTGATGCACTATCTTCAGGCAGCATGTCCATAGGTATGGGGTAGTCTGTTTTCATTAGAGGAGTAATCAGCCGCCTAAGTATGTGGCGCAAACATCGCGGAATGTAATGTCACAGGCTTTAAGTGTCAAGCGGGTTGGATTATCACGCCCACCTACAGGCACTTCTCGCCAGAAAGCGCCAGTGATCATCGGCTCTAAGCACATGAAGCACCTTGACGGCTAGTCTTCATCGCAACTCTGGCTTTGATATGTCAGATTGTATCGCAGCAGCTTGCAGCGGCGACTTTCGCCCCCGGGGACTTGCAGACTGACCATACCAAGATGCCATCTATGCAGGTGACATTAACCCTAGACAAAGTTGTGCTTTCGGTTTTGCAAATCAGCCCGTAACAGCTCATAAATACTCGCAATAATGCTTACTTTTAATTCCCAAAAGAAACGAATGGTTACTTTTTAAGTCCATCCTAGTAACTGCATAACACCTATACTCATAACTCATCTCAAGCTTATGCAGAACTAGTTTAAAAAGACCTATCTTCTAATGTATATTATGGCTCGCTCAGTTATGTTCACTTGAACAATCCAGATTACACGCATAAGGAAACCTCAAATTGACCAAGCGTCCACGCCCAGCAGATGTATACCTACGATTCTTGCAATTGACAGAAACCGTTCGAGGTATGCCATCACTCCCTCCTCTTGAACCACTCGAGGAACGCATACTAGAACTCGTGGCTTATGCGCGCCAAAAAAAGGAACGCCTGTCCGTCAAAGACCTGATGGGGAAGCGTGAGTTGGGTTCGCCGGCCATGCTGCATGGTCGACTCAAATCCATGCGCGAAAAAGGATGGATCAAGCTAGAAGAAACTGAAGACGCGCGGCGCAAGCAGTTAGAACTAACGCCAGCTGCATTGACTCACTATGACAAACTTTCCCGATGCCTGATACAAGCAGTGAAAAAATCCGGTCTTATCTAAACCGATTAAACGCGCATGGTGTCTGGGCGCGTTGCGCCCAGTTTTATTTTGAAGTGTCTGTCGACTCACCCGGCAGACACTCGTGTAACGCACCCGGGTAGCTAGTTGAGTTGCACTAGAAGCTAAAACTCCATACCAGCTCCTCAGTACTCACAGCCCATTTCCTACCCCCCATTCCTACAGCCACATTAGCAAGCCCTAAGGCCTCGTTAAATTAGCCTTAGTCTTATTTTTTCATGGTGATGTAGACCGCCACAGCAATTACTAGCGCGACCCCCAGCTCCATTAGCACCATTATCCATTCCATCGCACTCTCCTAAAGGCTCACCCACTAAGGGATGTCACGCCCGTCTTATATCCATTACTGCAGAGCATAGTTTCATCATATGTGTCCTACTCGTGCTCCTGCCGCACATGTTCAGGGAACACTTTGACGCTTAGCTGGTCGAATGGTAGCTGCTCAAGCTGCGCTGCGCTCGCCAGCGTGACCCAAAGCAACCCAAACCGACGGATTTCCTCAAAGCGAAATTTCAAGTATTCCACCACTGGAATAACACGAATGTTTGTAAAAAATCAAATGTGGCTGCACATCAACACCTCACATTCACTCTATTGCGAACTGACATAAGGAAAAAATCATGATCGATGAACCATGGATCAAGGACTTATTGGAAGAAAAACCAGCTCATACCTTAGAGCGTATCTATAACGACACACAACCGTCCAAGCAACAACTCGCTGCCTTGGAGGCCTACACAGAAAAAATCAGACGCTTAGAACGTAAGCGTATCGCTCATGATTTGCATGATGACTTGGGTGGTCATCTGAGTGCGCTAAAGATGATGCTCAGCCATGTCTGGAAAACGCTGCCACAAACAACGGATCTTGCAAATCAGTATGCCTATCTGAATCGCTTGCTCGATACCTGCATAGATTCTATACACACTATTTCAGCGGATCTTATACCCGGGGTTATTGAAGCGGGCTTGCCCTCTGCACTGGAATACTTGGCGGCCGAATTAGAACGTCAAACGCAGATACCTTGCGAATTTCGCTGCAATCTGCATTCAACAGACATAGATAAAAAAATCGCTGCTATGCTTTTCAGAGTTGCTCAAGAGGCTTGCACAAATATTCGTAAGCATGCCAACGCGACCGGCGCAGAATTACATCTGTATAGCTCGGCAAGCGAAGTGCAACTGGAAATTATCGATAATGGCTGCGGCATACCCGAACAGCTAAGCCACAGTTCACAGTCGTTTGGGTTGCAGAGTATGCGCGAACGCAGTGCCGAATTTGGTGGTCGTCTAGTGATTGCCTCACGCCAGGGCAAAGGTACTCTGCTCTCGGTGCGAGTCCCGTATTTTTCGTGTGTTAACGCTTGACGACTGATTTTTTATATAGCCATAGCATGTCTTTGAGCCAGCCTGCGGCTCCACTACTTCATGTACTGATAGTTGACGATCATTCCATCGTACGCGAAGGATTAAAAAAAATTATCTGTGAGAGTGGTCAATTTATCGTCAGTGCAGATGTCGATACGGGTCTACTCGCAATTCAGCGCGTTCGTGAAGCTTCTTTTGATTTAGTTTTGCTCGATATTTCCCTGCCGGATAAAAATGGTATAGATGTACTCAAACAACTAAAAAAAGAATTTCCTTGTTTGCCTGTTTTGATCTTGAGCTTGCACCCTGAAAATCAGTATGCCGTGCGCGCACTGCGAGCCGGCGCCTCAGGCTATGTGAATAAAAAAAGTACGTCGGCTGAATTACTTGACGCTATGCGTGTCGCAGTTAGTGGACTGAAATTTATTACGCCGTCATTAGCGCAAGAACTAGCTCATAGCGTCAACAATGACAGAGCGCGTGCACCCCATGCAACGCTATCGGATCGTGAATATCAAACACTCATCATGATAGGTGCGGGCAATACCGTGACAGAAATCGCCCAGAAGCTTTCTCTCTCTGTAAAAACTATCAGTATGTATCGATCGCGCTTGTTACAAAAAATGAGCTTGCGAAATAATGCAGAGTTAACTCATTACGCTCTGAGAAATCAACTCGTCCCTGAAATGTGCTGGGGAGAAGTTAACGCGTAGTGAATTTTATGGCGAGCCAGCGCAGCTGTGCGACGCGGGGCTACGTAACTCAAGCAGCTAGGCTTTATTAATCTGTATCTACACGTTTCGTTTTTTCTTATTCCGTGCTTTATCGGGGAGAAGTTAACGCGTAGTGAATTTTATGGCGAGCCAGCGCAGCTGTGCGACGCGGGGCCACGCAACTCAAGCAGCTAGGTTTTGTTAATCTCTCTCTACACGTTTCGTTTTTTCTTATTCAGTGCTTTATCGGGGAGAAGCGAACGCGTAGTGAATTTTATGGCGAGCCAGCGACGCGGGGCCACGCAACTCAAGCAGCTAGGCTTTATTAATCTCTCTCTACACGTTTTGATTTTTCTTGAGCGCTACTTACATAGTTTTCTCTGTTTACAGACGCCATGACTAGTACTAACTCCACATTAGTTAAACAGGGTTTGCACTCTTGATACTTCTGGTTACTCAAGATTCGGGGGCATTTGCCGTTAATACTATTGAATCTAGTTACTGGTGGATTTAATCACACCAACACAGGAAAAATCATGAATATCAACGATCAGACAGGCAAAGAGATACCTGCAGATCACTTCGCCGAACAAAAAATACCTCTGTCGGTAAACGGCATGGGTGGGTCTGCACACACCCCTATAACCCCGGTCAGCCACTCCAGACCGTCGCGCCTGTCCAGCTCAAGCTTATCCGCTTGCACAACGAATGCCGGTCGTATTGCTGAAATACGTCAGAAAATCGCTGATGGCAGCTACCAGATAAATGCCGCCAGAATCGCTGACAGCCTGCTTAATGCAGCACGCGATTTTTTTATTCGCCGCCGTTAAACCTGAGGATAAATCGTAGTGATGAGTCATTCTTCACTACGCTGCAGGACTAACTTTCTTGCCCGCACGTGATGGCGGATGGCATAAGCCACAACGGTATGCATGGTGTAAATCGAAGGTATGACTGACGAACTGTCCGTGACATTCACTGCACTCCGCCAAAGTCAGCAACTTACTATCAAAGAAGCGTAGCAAGGTCCACGCTCTGGTGAGCGACAACACGGGCCCCTGGGTGGGAACGCTGGTTACCTGCTCCTGATATAACCGATAACTTTTAATGACTGCAGAGATACCGCTGGCCTGAGTATGGCTGACCAAATAGCGATAGATATTAATAAATAGCGATGCGTGTATGTTGGGCTGCCAGCTGACAAACCACTCGGTAGAAAAAGGCAACATGCCTTTGGGTGGAGATACGCCTCGTATCTCTTTGTATAGTCGTAAGAGGCGCTCTCTGGAAAGACTGGTCTCAGTCTCAAGTACTTGCAAGCGCGCTCCCAATTCAATCAATTGCGAGGCAAGCCGAATTTGCACTCCATCGGATACAACGCTTTTACTGGCCATAATCAATAACCATCGCTGTGAAGATCACTCCTTGCTTTCAAAGGGCTGAGCAGCCATCAATAGCGCAGCATGTGTATTGGCTAAAGAGACTTCCCGTCCCTCGCGTGTCAGTAGTTCAATAATAGCTTCATCATCAAACCGTAGTCGTGCCAGCATCATATTGCCCGAGGCTAGTCTGATTACTTGTGCACTCGATAGTTTGTCGAGTACATCCACTAATTTACCCGGCAAACCCAGACGAAATATCGCGCTATCGCGATCAGCTCGTATCATTTCACGCGCTAACATCAGATAACTAAGATTCGCATCCCGAATCTCGGCCAGAATTTCATGACTGTTCACACGACTCCCTTTGATCTCGACAACACAAATACGACCTTGTGTGCCGTATTCTGAGATCAGTCTCTACTATTAGATAGCAGTGCTGGTCGGTAATTTTTGTCAGTGGAGCGCGCTTAAATTTGTCAGTCGTAGTCTTACACCTGCTTTTTATAATTCATAATTTTCATGGCCGCCTGCCAACACATGCTCGACCATCTTGCGCGTCAAACTAGGCGCGAGTAATTCTATGAAAGTAAAAACATAACTACGTAAATAAGCACCTTCTTTTAACGCCACGCGCGAAAGATTCATACCAAACAAATGGCCGGCTGGTATCGCTTTGAGCGCTACATCACGCAAAGGGTTATAAGCCAAACCAGCAATAATGCCCACACCCATTCCCAGCTCAACATAGGTCTTGATTACATCGGCATCTATCGCTTCAAGCACTACATCGGGTTTAAGACCGCGGCGGGCAAATGCCTGATCTATTTTATTTCTGCCGGCGAATGCTTCGTCGTAGGTAATGAGTGGATAAGCTGCGATGTCTTCTAATGTGATGGACTTCAGTTTAAGCAGCGCATGCTCAGTGGGTACCACGATCATGTGCTCCCACTGAAAACAAGGCAGCGATACCAGCCCATCAACTTCAGCTATGGCTTCGGTGGCAATCGCCATGTCGGCCTGATTGTTGAGCACCATGTCTCCCACTTGCTTGGGATTTCCCTGCAATAAAGACAGTCTTACTTTAGGAAATTTTTGCGAAAACTGTTGCACTACCGCTGGTAAAGAATAGCGCGCTTGGGTATGCGTGGTGGCTATCGTGAAGCTGCCTGAATCCTGAGCGGCGAATTCCTTGCCTATGCTCTTAAGACCCTCAACCTCTTGCAGTATCAACTCCACCGATTTGAGCACTTGCCTGCCCGGCTCAGTCAAGCCGCGTATACGCTTGCCATGCCGGCTAAAGATGTCGATACCGAGCTCTTCTTCCAGCTCTATGATGGCTTTGGAGACGCCCGGCTGCGAGGTGAAGAGCGCTTT
>JAULVH010000247.1:15557-17838 GCA_032111105.1 Burkholderiaceae bacterium
TGACTGCATACAATGCTATGTGTGCAAGAGAAAGAGTTCAATGCACGGCATCAATGTCAGAATAATATATATATATATACCCTAGATCTGCCTATGCTTCACTTATAATATTGATCTATTTCTGTAAGCTTAAACTTTCTAATATGACTAATTAATGGTTTTTATATGAATTATTGCAATTTAGAAAATAACTTGAGGCAAAATCTCTATATATCTGTAAATCATATAAGCAAATAAATTCTATGTAGTTTGGAATATAGACGAAGTTTATTAGCATTTCGGCTTAATTGATCGAGGCTATATGACTTTATCTTATGTAATTTCTGGTTTTGCTGTGGGTCTGCTGGTCGGTTTAACCGGCGTGGGTGGCGGCTCGCTCATGACCCCCCTGCTCACCCTGCTATTTGGTATCAACCCTACGGTAGCTGTTGGCACTGATCTCGCCTTTGCCTCGGTCACTAAGACTGCCGGCACGCTCGCCCACCGAATTCGCAATAACATTCACTGGGAAATCGTCATTCGACTATGCCTGGGAGCGCTGCCCGCGGCGGTGATCACCACACTGGCGCTGAAGTATTTTGGCGCGCTCGACAAGCACATAGGGCAAATCATTCGCTACGCGATTGCGTTCTCGGTACTGCTGACGGTCGTGGCCATACTCGGCCGAGGTCGCATGCTGAACTGGATAAACGCTCACCCTGAGCGGCAGCTGCATGGACGCAAACAAGTCATCGCCACCATCGTTGCCGGCACCATTATTGGTGCACTGGTAACTATTTCATCCATCGGCGCAGGCGCTATTGGCGCAACTATTTTGGTTCTGCTCTATCCCCACTTAAAGCCGGCTGAAGTCGCAGGAACAGACATCGCTTACGCCGTGCCACTGACGGCGATTGCTGCCTTTGGACATTGGTGGTTGGGTTCTATTAATTGGGAGCTGCTGTTTACTCTGCTGCTCGGCTCTGTACCCGGCATCACCATAGGTTCCCTCGTTTCACGCTCTGTGCCCGAAAAATTCTTGCGCGGCCTGCTGGCTACTACCCTCACCGGTGTGGCGGCCAAGCTGGTTCTGTAAATCGGATTATCCAAGGACTTGCCCATGTATCGCTACGACCAACACGACCATCAAATCGTTAAGGAACGCGTCGCACAATTTAAAAGTCAGGTTGAGCGTCGCCTGGCCGATGAATTAAGCGAAGATGAATTCCGCCCACTCAGATTACAAAACGGCCTGTACTTGCAGCGTCATGCCTACATGCTGCGCGTGGCGATTCCTTATGGCCTATTGTCTTCGACGCAAATGCGCAAGCTGGGCCACATAGCGCGCGCCTACGATCGTGGTTACGGTCACTTCACTACGCGTCAGAATATTCAATACAACTGGATAGAGCTCGAGCAAACGCCTGAGATACTGGCTGAACTAGCCACAGTTGAAATGCACGCGATACAAACATCGGGTAACTGCATACGCAACATCACCGCAGATCAGTTTTGCGGTGTGGCCGCTGATGAATTAGCTGATCCACGTCCTTACATAGAAATTCTGCGTCAGTGGAGTACCTTCCATCCTGAATTCGCTTACCTGCCACGCAAATTCAAAATTGCAGTCAACGCGGCTGCCGAAGATCGCGCTGCGGTTCAGGTACACGATATAGGTCTTAACCTGATCAAAAACGCCGCTGGCGAATTAGGTTTTCAAGTGCTGGTAGGTGGTGGACTAGGTCGCACTCCCATCATAGGCAGTGTGGTTCGTGAATTTCTGCCTTGGGAACATCTGCTGACTTATACCGAAGCTGTGATGCGCGTCTATAACCAATACGGACGTCGCGATAACAAATACAAAGCGCGTATAAAAATCTTACTCAAAGCCTTAGGCGTAGAAGAATTCACGCGTCAGGTTGAAGCAGAATGGTTACTTTTAAAAGACAGCCCCAGCACGATTACGCTGGAAGAATTAAAGCGCACCAGCAGCTATTTTGCGTCGCCTGCCTACGAAGATCTGCCTAGCGACGAAAGCGCATTGCAAACACTACGCACCAACAATAAAGCCTTCTCTAACTGGGTGCAGCGTAATGTTCGCCCTCACAAAATTAATGGCTATGCGATCGTTTCAGTGTCATTGAAAAAAACCGGTGTACCACCCGGAGACGCAACCGCTGATCAAATCGATTTCGTCGCCGACCTGGCAGACCGCTACAGCTTTGGTGAACTACGTGTCACGCACGAACAAAACCTCGTTCTTGCCGATGTTAAGCAATCTGAATTATTTAAACTGTGGGAA
>JAULVH010000248.1:0-3739 GCA_032111105.1 Burkholderiaceae bacterium
AACTCATACTGGTTCAGAAGGCACAGTTAAGGTTGGTTCGACCAACGATGTGCTTGAAATCCGTTCTTACTCCATTGAAGAAACCGCTGACACTGCGGAAGACACTTCGATGGGTGACAGCTACCGGACCTTTAAGACTACGCTCAAAGCGTGGACAGGTTCGATTGATGTATTCTGGGATGAACTCGACACAACGGGCCAAGGCGCTTTGATCGTCGGCTCTGAGGTCGCTGTTCGCTTTATGCCAGAAGGTGCGACGGCTGGTGATCTTTATCTCTTCGGCCAAGCAATCGTAACTGGCAAGACTGTCACAGGCAGTTTTGACGGTATGGTGGAATCAACAATCACTGTTCAAGGTACTGGTACGCTTGCTTCCGCTACGGTTTAATTTCAAAGGATATAATTTATGAGTATTTCAAAGCGTATTGCAGAGCGTACATCGACCAAAACACATATTGAGGTCGCAGAATGGGGTGAGAAGGGGACGCCGGAGAAAGTTTACTACGGCCCCCTGCTTGCTGGCGAATTGAACCGCATCCAGCGCAAGCACCCCCAATTCCTTAACTCCGCATCCTTTGAGGCGATGGTCGATCTGATTATTCTTAAGGCAGAGACAGGCCAAGGCGAGAAGTTGTTTACGCTTGAGGACAAAGCGATTCTGATGCGCGAAGAGGTTGGCGTCATCTCGACTGTCGCCGCTGCATTCATGAGCGGGACTAGCGTTGAGGATGCGGGAAACGCCTAAGGGAGAATACATTTCTTTTTAATCTCATAACTCTCGCCGATAGGTTGGGAAAGACCATATCGGAAGTCGAAGAAATATCGATTGACGAATTTAATATGTGGCTTGCCTATTTTGAGATTACTGATGAAAGGCAGAAACGTGCCCACAAAAAAGTGTAGTAAATGTAAGGAGATTTTGCCTCTTAATTATTTTGGTAAACTCTCCTATGCGTCTGACGGTCTAAGATATAGGTGTCGCCAGTGCATTAAAGTTGACAAAGCTGAGTTTAGAAAGAAAAATCCAAATAGGTTTAAGTCTCAGGTCCACGCTTGGATAAAAGCAAATCCTGAGAAGGCGGCGATAGGTAATAGGCGTCGTGCTTTAAGATGGAACGAAAATAATAGGCAAAAAATAAAAGAAAAGACAAAAAAGTGGGCGAATGAAAACCCCGGTCTTAGAAGTTTTTATAGTGCACAAAGAAGGCAGGCTTCGACAACGCAAACGATAGCAATGACCGAAGAGCAAATTGCAGAAATGAAAAGCATTTATGATAGGGCAAAGTCGATAAGTAAGCAAACTGGAGTTCTACATCATGTGGATCACATTATTCCATTAAAAGCAAAAAACTGTTCAGGGTTAAACGTACCTTGGAATTTGCATGTTATTACAGCGCAAGAAAATATGCGCAAAGGAAACCGGATGCCATGCGAAAGTGAGCACATCGCTTTGAGCCTTGTGAATTGTTAAGCTAAAGGGTATAGTGCCCACCAGTAAAGGAAGGCAGAAACAGCGTGGCCCAAAACCAAAAAATTGAGTATCTGTTTGCTGCTCAGGTTACTGGGCAGAATGAACTTAAAAAGCTAACTCAAGCCGTTGACTCTCTTCGCAAGGAGATGGATGCGTTGAAAGCGGCCAATGGCGGACTCGTTACCGGTATGGGTAATTTTTCAAAGTCCATAGGCAACGCAAGTTCACACGTTCAAGCATATCAAAAGCATCTAGATGCCCAAGCCAAGGCCATGCGCAATCATCGCCAAGGTACGCAGCAACTTGGTATGCAGTTTAATGATTTGGGTACATCCATTGCCACTGGTGCAAGCCCAATACAGGCGTTCAACCAGCAGCTAGGCCAAATGGGTTATGCCCTGTCTATGATGAAGGGCAAGGCTGGTGATGTAGGCGAATTTCTGGCTGGACCTTGGGGTGCTGCTATTGTTTTAGCTACAATGGCTATTGGCTTTCTAGCAGAAGGATTTTTAAAGTCTGGTGATGCGGCTGACTCATCAGGTAAATCCATCGAAAAATTAGTAGAAGAAAAGCGCAAATCTGTTATTGCATCTGAGAATGCTGATAAGGCTGACCAAGCATTTGGCCGCACACTAGAAGGTGTTTTAGCCTCCATTAAAGCTAATAAAAAAGCAATGGAAGGTTTGAACGCGGTTAAGTCAACTTCGGCTCAAAAATCTTTAGAAGAGGCCAACAATACGCTAGCTGCTGCTAGAATGAAGCAGTTGGAAACTCTTCAAATACTCATTAATACAAAAGCAAGGTTTCAAGCGCAACTTGCAAGGGCGGCTTCGCCGGGACAAGCCAATGAGATGGCATCTATGGGCCTAGCCTCTCTTAGCGCAAGTGTTAAGGATATTACAGACGAGTATCAAAAAGCCGGAAACGCTATAAACATAGCGGCGGGTGAGTTTGCAAAGGCTCAGGCGTATGTAAGTGTTGAGCGCGGACAAAGGGGCGGCGAAGATAGGATAAACGACAGATACGACGCCCAAATTGACGGCGCTAGACGAGCCGCCGTAGCCAGTGGTGCAGTAGGTAAGGCGTTAGAATCAGAAGTAGCGGCTATTGAAAGGGCAAGAAGTGCTGAGTTGGATCGGTTTGCAGATTCCGAAAGGGCTGGAAGCCGTGCGGAATCGGCTGCCAAACGCTTGGCTAGTGCACGGGAAAGAGAATTAAATCAAGCTAACCAAATTGCGGAAAAAATACGCGATATGGCTCTTGTGTATGGTGCTGCAAATAAAGAGGTTGGTACTACCGCCAAGAAACTTGATGACTTTAATGACATGGTGCAAAAGCTAGGAACCTTAAATGGTGGCCCTGCTATTTTGCAGCAATTGGCTGGAAGCATTGAACTTGTAAGAAGCGCCATTGTTAGTGAGGGTGCTAACAAGGCTTTTTCTGAATTTAACGCCGAAATGGACAAATTACTTGCAAAGGATTTAACTCCTTTTGAGCAGTCTATTTCTTCGCTTATGGAAAAGATAAGGAATCAAGAATTAGGTGGGCTTGATCCTGAAGCTATAGCTAAATATTATTCTGCTCTTAATTCTGCCGCTGGTAAGTTTTTTGATGATGCCATTAAATCAGAGCTTGATCTCTTTGGCAAAGCCGTAGGCGTTGATGACGCATTTCAAATGCAAGTTGCCAGCCTTCAAAAAATTATAGCTTCGATGACTGCGGCAAACATTCCCGTCGATGAATTAAAAGCAAAGATGGAGCAACTTCTTTCTATTAATAAAACTACCGCAATGATTGAGAAGAACAAGGAATTACAAGATTCATTTAAGGCTATAGGCGAATCTGTTAGTGATGCCTTCAAGGGTATGCTTACTGGTGCGTCGTCTTGGAGAGAAGGTATGCGCAGCCTTATTGGCTCTGTCATCGATCAGTTGTGGAAACTGTTTGTTGTCCAAAAGATTGTTGGCATTGTCAGTGGCGCATTGGGTGGCACTTCTAGTATGCCCGGTAATATGGGTGATGCTGGTGACGCCCTTAAACTAATTAAGGTTCCCGGCTTTGCAGGGGGCACTATGAGCGCACCCGGTGGCATGGCACTTGTAGGCGAACGCGGCCCAGAATTGGTTAATTTGCCAAGAGGAAGTCAGGTCATACCCAATCATAAATTGGGCCGTGGTGGCGGCGGTGGTAACTTCAACATCAGCGTAGACGCCCGTGGTTCAAACGATCCAGCCGCAGTACGCGCTCAGGTTCAGCAAGGCATCCTTG
>JAULVH010000249.1:0-3698 GCA_032111105.1 Burkholderiaceae bacterium
GCTTAATGACCCCTTTATCACTGCGCGCGTATTCTGCACTGTGGTGGCTGGTGCTGCCTGTAGTGCTGTTGAGACTGTGGTGGCGCGGTCGTAAAGAAGCAGGCTATCGACGGCATATCTCTGAGCGACTTAGCCTGCATTCCATGCAATTGTCCTCGTCCCTGATTTGGGTGCATGCAGTTTCTGTCGGAGAGACGCGTGCTGCAGAGCCGCTCATACATGCCCTGCTGAAAAAATATCCTCAGCATCAGGTGCTGCTCACGCATATGACACCGACTGGCCGTGCGACAGGAGCAGATTTATTTCGTCATGAGCCCCGTGTCATTCAATCGTATATACCCTACGACACGTTAACTTTTACGCGGCGTTTTATTTCCAATATTAATCCTGCCATTTGTCTGTTGATGGAAACCGAAGTCTGGCCGTCGTTAATAGACGCATGCCATCAAGCGGGCGTACCCATTGCGCTAATTAATGCTCGGCTATCTGAACGATCACTTAAGCGCGCATTAAGGTTAGGTGGTTTGTTAGGTGGTGCGTTAAAAAAAATTGATACTGTCATTGCTCAGACACAGGCCGATGCAGATCGATTGCGCAGATTAGGTGCGCCATCGATTGCTGTTGCAGGCAGTCTTAAATTTGACATCACGCCCCCTGAAACTATGCTGAGCTTAGGTAAACAATGGCGCGAGCAGATGGGAGAGCGTTTAATTCTTTTGTGTGCCAGTACGCGCGAAGGCGAAGAAATACTGCTGCTCGATGCTTACATGGCTGCCACGCTTGATCCCCGAATATTAGTGGTGATCGTTCCGCGTCATCCTCAGCGTTTTGATGATGTTGAGCGGCTGCTGGAAGTGCGTGGTTTGCGCTGGCAACGACGCTCGCAGATGGGCACAGAGAGCCTTTCTGCCAGTACTCAGGTATTGCTAGGCGATTCCATGGGCGAGATGTTTGCTTACTACGCAGCCTGTGATGTAGCGTTTATTGGTGGTAGTTTGCTACCACTGGGTGGGCAAAATCTTATCGAAGCGCTGTCGTGTGGCAAGCCGGTGATGGTGGGTCCCTACACATACAATTTTGCGCAGGTGACCGCCGATGCAATCAGCGCCGGGGCAGCTATGTTAGTTGCTGAGGCAGATAATCTTTTCCTGGATGCTGTTCAATTACTGTCTAAAAAACAGGACTATCTGGCCATGTCTCAGGTGGCGACTCGCTTTTGTCTGCAGCATCAGGGAGCGACGGCAAAAACACTCGAATTACTGTCTCAAAAAATCGCGTGAATAAAAAATGCCAGTCGAGCGACTGGCATTTTTAGCTAACCATCTAACGGCACTTACTGTTTTTCTGGCTCGCTAAAGCCACCACCGAGCGAACGATACAGATCGACGGCATTGGTTAATCGCAGTAATTGCGATTGCACCAGCGCTTGCTCAGCATTGAATAATTCACGCTCAGCGTCCAGCACATCCAGATAATTTGAAATACCATTTTCATAGCGCGCTTTGGCCAGAGTCAATCGTGCTGCCTGAGCGTTTCTGAAGGCTCCCTGTGCGGTGATCTCTTCCGCCAGCGTTGCCCGGGCGGCTAGTGCATCGGACACTTCACGGAAGGCGACTTGTATAGTTTTTTCGTAGGCAGTGATTGCCAGATTACTGCGCACTTCTGACAGGGTGAGATTAGCCTTGTTACGGCCATTGTCAAAAATCGGTAAAACCAGTTGTGGTGAAAAACTCCATGTTTGTGCACCACCGCCAAACAAGCCACCCAGATCATTGCTGGCTAAGCCAAATCCTGATGTCAGCGATATGCGCGGGAAAAAAGCAGCGCGTGCAGCAGCAATATTTGCTTGTGTTGCTCGCAGTCGTTGTTCTGCAGCCCGTATGTCCGGACGACGTTCTAGTAATTCAGAAGGAAGACCTGCGCCGATATCAGCCGTGATGACTTGCGTCGACAGTGTAGCTGTTTGAGTAGCCAGTTTTACATTTGAGCCAGTCAGTAGTGTGAGTGCATTAACCGCCAATGCATGCTGACGACGCAATCCTAGCAGTACCACCTGAGCGGAATAGACCAGTGTTTCACTTTGCTGAAATTCCATCGCATTCGTGATGCCGGCATCCAGTCGTTTTTTCACCAGATCACGTGAGGCCTCACGGGCTTTCAGAGTGCTCTGCGCTAGTGTCATTTGCTCAGCAAGTGCGCGCTCGATTAACCAGGCTTTGGCAACTTCACCGACCAATGAAATTTCTACGGCGCGGCGTACTTCTTCTGTTGCGAGGTATTGGGAGAGGGCCGCTGCAGAAAGATTTTTTATGCGACCAAAAAAGTCGAGTTCAAAAGCAGCCAAGCCCACACCGGCCTGGTAGACCGTATTTTCGCGCATAGTGCCTGCCAAGAGTTGGCGCGATGTAGAAATGCCGCCTGTGGCGTTGATAGTAGGCAGCTGATCAGCGCGCTGTATGCCATACAGTGCGCGCGCTTCTTCTATCTGCAGTACCGCAGTTTTAAGATCGCGGTTGTTGCTTAACGCCGTACTGATAACTTCACGTAATTCAGGATTTTGAAAAAATTCATTCCAGCCGATATCGGCAACCGTCTTTAACGCGCCGGTGTCACCTGAGACATAGCTACCGGGAACAGGGGCTGCCGGATTTAAAAACGTGGGCATGATCTGGCAGCCGGCAAGCGAAAATACTCCGGCGGCGACGACCAGTGGAAGAGTGAGTTTTTTTGTCATTGTTGTGCCTCGTTTTGATGCAAATTAGCTGCGTAGAGTTTGCGCTGGCGTTCGCTACCTTTGAAGATACGTCGAATTACCACAAAAAATACCGGTACAAAAAATACCGCGAGTACGGTCGCTGTAATCATGCCACCCATGACACCCGTACCAATTGCACGTTGACTGGCAGAGCCAGCACCTGTGGCAACCACAAGAGGTAGTACTCCCAGGATGAAAGCGAGTGACGTCATGATGATGGGACGAAAGCGTAGCTTGACTGCGGTGAGCGTCGCGTCAATTAAATCCATGCCGCCGGCTTGTAGATCTTTGGCAAATTCAATAATCAAAATCGCATTTTTAGCCGACAAACCAATAATCGCAATCAGACCTACTTTGAAGTAAACATCATTGGGCATCTCGCGGAAAATCGTAAATGACACCGCACCCAATACGCCCAGCGGTACCACCAGCAGCACAGCCACGGGGATAGACGTACTTTCATACAGGGCGGCTAACACTAAAAAGACCGCAAGCAGTGAGAGTACAAACAAAGCGGTTGCTGTGGAGCCTGCGGCTTTTTCTTCAAACGACTGCCCAGCCCATTCAAAACCTATGCCCGAAGGTAGCTGCGCCACCATACGTTCGACTTCTGCCAAGGCATCTCCTGAGGATGCGCCGGGTGCGGCATCGCCTTGAATTTTCATGGCGGGGTAGCCATTAAATCGCACCAGTTGCACAGCACCGTTGATCCACTGACTGCGCATGAAGGCAGACAACGGAACCATCGTTCCTTGAGCGTTTTTCACATGAACTTTATCGAGATCTTCTGGGCGCAAACGTTTTTCCGGGGTGGCTTGCAGTATCACGCGCTGCTGCCTTCCTACGTTAGGAAAATCATTTACGTAAACCGATCCAAACGTACCTGATAAGGTTGCATTAATGTCTGACAGAGAAACGCCCAGCGCATTAGCCTTGTCGCGAT
>JAULVH010000249.1:3752-5695 GCA_032111105.1 Burkholderiaceae bacterium
CTAGCTTAAGCTGCGGTGAGTCTTCCATACCCTCTGGGCGCGCACCTTTGATGACAGTGCTTTTTGAGAGCATGCCTAGTAATTGGTTACGCGCAGCGAGTAAGGCATCGTGGCCTAATCCGGCACGATCTTGCAGACGCAACGAGAAGCCAGTGGCATTACCTAATTCACGTATTGCAGGTGGATTCACAGTAAACACGATCGCATCACGTATGCTGCCCATGAGTGATAAGGCTTTCGTCGCAATGCCTTGTGAGCTTAATTCAGGCGTGGTTCGCTCTTTCCAGTCGTTCAAAGGCACAAACAGCAAACCACCATTTTGCCCATTCCCTGAGAAGCTATAACCCAACACCGATACGACAGCTTCCACACCAGGTTGTTTACTAAAATATTGTTCGGCTTGTTGCATCACACTTAATGTACGGCCTGTACTCGCACCGGGGGGTAATTGCACATTGGCGAGCAAATATCCCTGATCTTCTGACGGCAGAAACGACGTGGGCATGCGCACAGCCATCCACACCACGGCGCCGATAATCACGCCATACAGCACCATATAGCGCACCGTTGTTTTGAGCATTTTTGCTACGCCGCTTTGATAGCTATTGGTAGTGCGTCGGAACAGTCGGTTAAAAGCACCAAAAAAACCTTTGCGCTCGTGGTGTTCGGGATCAACCGGCTTTAATACGGTGGCGCACAAGGCGGGCGTGAGAGTCAGCGCCATGATGGCTGAGAACACCATCGCCGACACCATAGACATAGAAAACTGTCGATAAATTGCACCCACCGATCCGGTGAAGAAAGCCATCGGTACAAACACCGCAATCAACACAGCGGTAATACCGACGATGGCGCCGGTAATTTGTGTCATGGCTTTGATGGTCGCCTCGCGCGGCGGCAGACCTTCCTCACTCATGATGCGTTCGACGTTTTCAACCACCACAATCGCATCATCAACCAAAATACCAATCGCCAGCACCATGCCAAACATGGTGAGCACATTAATTGAATAGCCAAAAAAAGCCATCGTCGCAAACGTTCCCATCAGCGATACAGGAACGACGATGGCGGGAATTAATGTGTAGCGCAGACTTTGCAAAAACACCAGCATGACCAAGAACACCAGTAGCACAGCTTCTAGCAGTGTTTTGATGACTTCTTCTATCGAGATTTGAATAAACAGCGATGTGTCGTAGGGGATTTTGTAATCGACGCCAGGCGGGAAGTATTTTTTCAGCTCCGCCATTTTTGCGCGTACGAGTTTGGCAGTTTCCAGCGCATTCGCGGTAGGAGTGAGTTGCACACCGATAGCGGCAATATCTTTACCATTGAGGCGGGCAGCAAATCCATACGACTGACCAGCAACTTCAACACGACCCACATCGCGTATGCGAACCGTGGCTCCACCGGGAGTGGCACGCAGCACGATGTTGCCGAATTCTTCAGTGGTAGCTAATTGACCAGTCACGATAATCGAGGTGGCAATGCGCTGCGAGCTGGGTGCTGGAAGATCGCCCAATATACCTGCAGAGAATTGCGCGTTTTGTGCGCGTATCGCTGTCACTACATCGGCTGGCGATAATTTGTATCCCAAGAGCTTGTCAGGATCGACCCAGATACGCATGGCACGTTCCGTGCCGAATAACTGCGCCACACCCACACCAGGAATACGCTTGATTTCATTGATGACGTTACGAGCAAGATAATCACCCAGCGCAACCGGAGATTGTTCGCCAGTAGTGGAGATCAAGTTAACGAACATCAGCAAATTGCTGCGAGCTCGCGTAACAGTAACACCTTGCTGAACCACGGCTTGTGGCAGCCGGGCTTCAATACGCTTTAAACGGTTTTGTACATCGACGGCAGCTAACTCAGGATTGGTGCCATTGCGAAAGGTAACGTTAACGGATGACTGACCATCGGCTTGGCTCTGCGATTCTATG
>JAULVH010000250.1:0-1668 GCA_032111105.1 Burkholderiaceae bacterium
CCCCAAAACCCCAAAACCCCATCTATCGGTTAATATGTGGAAGTAGTTTGATGAAAGAATAACTCCATAATGGGTTAATCACTAATACTGGAGTTTGAGGACGACGTCGTCAATCATGATGTCATGAACTGAAGTTAGTCTTCGTAGGTCTTCTTTGATGAAGAACGAACAAATCAAAGCGATCAGTGGGTTTATTGCAATCAAACACAGCACTAGCGTCGGCTGTGGATTTTCCTCGGTTAATAAAGCCAGATACACGTAAGTCAAAATGAACATCAACACTTAAGCGCAGCTCATGGTGAGGCCCGTGACGAGGGCAGGTTGAACTGGGTGAGTTAATTCAATTGCAAGCGAAAAGCACGCTGGAAGAATCGGCACTATTGAAATGCCCGCCATCACGCTGAACACTGCTGCACCCCATATAGTACCTCCTCTGCGGCCGTTCAAGCCATTATCACCAGCTAGTGACAGCAAGTAGACTGACAATAACATAGTGATTAAGGTTGCGCCGCATATAGCTTAAAGAGTGAGCTTGTACTTATTTGTTCTGTCCAAAAAAATTCCCGTCGCCATTACAGAGAAAGTGCCAATCAGCACAAAAGTCATGGGAACTGATGCTATTTATGGCAAGGTGTAACCCAACGGGACCAGGAGCGGACTAATTATATTTCCTAAAGCGTAAACCGTGTAAATCATTGTGAAACAGCCTAGCACCAACAAAAAATTGGTATTTCCCATCAAAATTCTCGAATCTTCAACAAATCCTTAAGTAATTGAAGTTTTGCGGCGAGTGGCGGCCAGCGAGGGAGGTGTCGGTGGCCTGCTTGTGCGAAAAACGATCCAAAAGTAAATACATGCGAATGTAGTGAAGATGGTTTCCCATAAGAGCATTCGCTAAACGCCTTCCTTCGTTGCTTCGTCTTCAGTATACCCTTGATTGTTTACCTTGTCTTAAATGATTCCGCTGTATATTGCCTAAATAAGAAAACTTACGAAGATGCCGAGAGGATTAGACATCAACATAAAAGAAGTCGCTCGACCGCGCTCGTTGTCTGCAAACCAGTAGTTGGCAATAATACTCACGGCGCCCGTGGTAAAAGGAGAAGATATACCAATCACAGTCTGACCAATAACGAGCCACCACATGTTATTTAAGGGTGCAGATAGTAAGCGCATCCAGGCGCCGATCACGATCATAATAGAGCAGATTAAAAGCACCTTTCTCAGGGTTAACGTGTTGTACAGCTGAGTGGCCATTATGAACGCAGGCATGAACGTCAGCGCGGATCCACTGTTGGCGAGTGAAATAGTCAGAGTACTTGCACCGTAAGCTTTGCCAAGCTGCGTGAGAAACGCCGACACGCATATGGTTGCCATGCATTAGGTGAAGTTGAGCAGGAAAAACGCTATCAAAATAGCCCACCGCTTCTTGTAAATCGTAAATACGTACTCAGGCTAGCTGTAAGAAGTGTTTCTTTTTTCGTTAAAGTCTTTTTATTCCAATTCACTTCCAGCTAGCTAGATTTTACTGTTTGCGAGCGGATTTTATCCATCTTTTGGAGTTTGTGCTGAGTTGTGCGCGGAAGCAGAGCCGGTTGACTCGTTTTCAAACATTTTAATAAAATTACGTATACTTAATACAAGTCGCGGGGTTTTGGGGTTTTGGGG
>JAULVH010000251.1:0-12771 GCA_032111105.1 Burkholderiaceae bacterium
CCTGCGTTAGCATCCTGGTTAAACGATACCGTTGGTAGAGAAGATTTCATTGTTTTACTCATAGGTATAGTGAGTGCCATCGTAGACAACGTCCCATTAGTAGCTGCAGCTATGGGTATGTACGATTTAGCTAGTCATCCTACGGATAGTTTTTTGTGGGAGTTTTTAGCCTATTGTGCTGGTACAGGTGGATCAATTCTGATCATCGGCTCGGCCGCTGGTGTGGCTGCTATGGGTCTAGAGCGGATTGACTTTATGTGGTACCTGAAAAATATTAGTTGGTTAGCACTGATAGGCTACTTAGCAGGTGCGATGGTGTATATGCTGCAGATATATCTTTTGTCGTAGCCGGTATTAAGAATAGGTTAGTGAGTGAATTATTTAAAATTGCTATGTACATCGGGTTGAGATTGCCTATGATAGATCTTGTTTAGTGCTAGCGTTCATTTGCTAAGTAATTGATTAAGACTCACCAGTTAATGGGTTTCGCGTGCTGTTGGCTTAAAAAAATAACAAACAATAAATTTACCTATGCTTGAAATCACTGCCACCTGCCTGGTTCTTACTGCACTCCTTGCGTATATAAATTTTAGATACATAGGCCTACCCATCACCATAGGTGTGATGGCGACGGCATTGGTATTGTCACTTTCGCTCGTAGGTTTGCATTGGGTGGGCGTTGATTTTGGGCTTCATACCCAGTTAGAAACCATGCTTCAAGCGATTGATTTTTCTAATGTCCTGATGCAGGGAATGCTGTCCTTACTTTTATTTGCGGGCGCTCTGCATATCAACCTCTCAGAGTTGAGTGCCTATCGTTGGCAGATTTTAGTGCTAGCTTTTTTCTCTACGCTGTTCTCGACCATTATTGTTGGTCTGGCGGCTTGGTACATCCTTCCTATTATCGGTATACAACTACCATTACTGTATTGCCTGCTTTTTGGCGCACTCATTTCACCAACCGATCCGATCGCTGTAATGGGTATATTAAAGTCAGCAGGCATCCCAAAAAATCTGGGCTTGGTGATAGCAGGTGAATCACTATTTAATGACGGTATAGGAGTCGTCATTTTTTCTATCTTGATGGGCGTTCTGATAGTTGGTAAGGTACCCAGTTTCGACGAAGGTTTGGGCTTGCTCATGCGTGAGGCGGGCGGTGGCCTGTTGTATGGCCTGCTGTTAGGTTACATAACCTTCAGACTGCTTGCCAGCATAGATAATTACCAGGTTGAAGTCATGCTTACTTTGGCGGCAGTCATGGGCGGCTACGTTGTTGCCAGCAAACTGCATGTTTCAGGTCCGCTTGCGATGGTAGTCGCAGGGCTGGTCGTGGGTAATCATGGCCGTGAATTTGCCATGTCTGAAACCACGCGTGATTATGTGGATATGTTTTGGGAAATGATTGATGACATTCTCAATGCCGTGCTCTTCGTGTTGATAGGCATGGAAATTTTACTGATTGCATTTTCTTTCAATATGGTAGTGGCCGTGATGGCGATGGTGTTGCTCACCTTGATAGCGAGGTTCCTGACAGTGTGGGTGCCTGTGCAAGTCTTCTCAGGTTATTTCAAGCTGCCGCGCGGTTCGGGTGTGGTCTTGACCTGGGGTGGTTTACGCGGTGGTATCTCTGTTGCACTAGCTCTTTCATTACCCAACGGCCCTGAGCGTGAAATTGTGCTTGCGCTTACCTACGGCATAGTCGTCTCGTCTATATTGGTTCAGGGGTTAACCATAGGCAAGGTTGCGAGTCGGGTAGTGGATTCCTCTGAGCCTGCTTCGAATCACTCACGGTGAAAAAAATATCCTAGTGATAAAGATTTTCTATCCGACCTTCAGCATCAACCCGATAGCAGCGTAAATCCAATTGAAAGACTTCTGGCTTCACTATGGATTTGCCGCGCAACATGCGTGCGCATTCTTGCAAACCTTCGGGTACAGAAGGGTGAGGAAAAATCAGTTCCGCTAGTTGGTCTATGCCGGCATCCAGCGCAATCATTAAGGCGATTGCCTGACTGGTACTGGAAGCATGATTCCCCATCACACGCATGCCGAGAATTTTCATTTCGTCGTCATCTGAGACCAAAATCTTAAAGAAGCCCCCAGTCTTACCCATGGCAATAGCACGATTAATATAGCGGTAATCCATCATCGCCATGCGATAGGGTAGTTTGCGTTTGCGTGCCTGGGTTTCATTGAGCCCGACAGCGGCCACTTCGGGATTTAAAAACATGATGGTCGAAATATTTTCGTAAATCAGATCGCGTGCAGGTTTGCCAAAGATGCGCTCAACGGCATAGCGGCCTTCCAGCTCTCCTACATTGACCAGCGAAATATCAGCAGTGAAATCTCCCACGGCATAGATATTTGGTACCGAAGTTTGCGTCGCATCATCAATACAATAGCCACGCTCATTGAGTTTCACCCCAGCGGCTTCCAGCCCCAGATTATCGGTGGTGGCCGCACGACCTACGGAAATCAATGCGTTATCTACCCGATAGGTTTCGTGGCGTCCATCTTTGTAGTTGAGCACATACTCGACTTTGCCATCGACGATTTTCATGGATTCCAAAGATGAACCGCGATGTATCACTACCCCATTGCGTTCCAGATTGGTAGCCAGCGCCGATGAAATATCTTCGTCTTCAAACGGCAAGATACGATCTTCTTTATCAATTAAAAAAACCTTGGTTCGACCATAGTTAGAAAAAATAGTAGCAAATTCGCAGCCAATCACACCGGCACCAAGTATGACTATGCTCTCGGGGAAGTCTGGAAGTGAGGCAATGCCGTCACTGGTCAGGATGGTTTTTTCATCTATCGGAATATGCGGTAAGTAGCGCGGATGACTACCGATTGCCAGCACGATGTTGTCAGCCCAGATGGTTTCGCAGCTGCCATCGGCCATGGTGATTTCTATTTCATTTTTATTGATGAGCTTGCCATGACCATGGAATTCCGACAGCAGGTCTTTTTGTTTGAAATAATTAATCTGCTCACGTAGCTGAGCATATTTTTCTCCCACAGCGCGGTGCATTTCATGAATCACCGCAGAGTAGCTCAGATCGCACTGATTGACGGTGTAGCCATAATCAGTGTGGCGCGTACTCTTGTAGCTTTCTGATAGCTCCCATAGCGTCTTGGAGGAGAGGGCGCCATTAAAAATACCTGCGCCACCGACTTTGTTTTTTTCTATCAGCGCGACTGTTTTACCAAAGTCCAGGCCACGCATGGTGGCAGCAAATCCGGAGGGGCCGCCACCGATCACACATAAATCAAATTTTTTCATGAGGTGCGTTCTTTCTGACGATGGCAGGTTGTTATCCTATGAGCAGCAACCCGCCTAAGTCTCTGTTTTTAAATGGGATGTCTACGCAGCGATCGGCTACCGCAATACCTTGTTTATCTGAAGAAATAATATTACAGGTTAGACTTAACTATGAGTAATAATCGCTAAAATAATAATCGCCTTAATGTCTACGGATTGGTCACGCTATCAATTTGGAAATGGCGGGCAATGTTCAATAAAAAACAAACAACAAAAATAAATAACGACGACTTATGAACGATTCTGTAAATTCGATTTCTCGGCCTGCGCTGACTGGTTGGCGCTTGAAGCTCTATACCATCATCTTTGAAGCCGACACGGTGATGGGTAAGCGATTTGATTTGGTACTGCTGTGGAGCATAGTGATCAGCCTGGTGGTGATCATGCTAGACAGCATGCAGGACATCCATGCCGAGTTCAAAGAAATTTTGGGCATAGTGGAATGGTTCTTTACCATCCTCTTTACGCTGGAGTACGTGGCACGTCTGGTTTGCAGTCCTAATCCTGTGCGGTATGCAAAAAGTTTTTTGGGCGTGATCGATTTACTCTCGATCTTACCCAGCTTTGTTTCGCTGTTTGTTCCCGAGGCTTACGTTCTCTTGGATGTACGAATTTTGCGGTTGTTGCGAATTTTCCGCATACTCAAGCTGACAGGCTATGTAGAGGAATACCAGTGGCTGATGCTGGCTGTGGCAGATAGTCGCAGAAAAATTGGCGTGTTTATTTCCATCATTCTGACGTTGGTGGTCGTACTGGGCACGATGCTATATGTGGTGGAGGGGCCCGCGAATGGCTTTACCAGTGTACCAACCTCCATCTATTGGGCTATTTCGACAATAACTACCGTGGGCTTTGGAGACATCACACCCAAGACCGATACGGGTCGATTTATTGCTTCAGTGATGATGATGTTTGGTTGGGGCATACTGGCTGTGCCCACCGGTATCGTGTCGGCTGAAATGATTGCCCAGCATGCCGTGAAAAAAACGCTGTCCGAATCAACCACACGAACCTGCCACAGCTGCATGACTGAAGGTCATAGTGCTGAAGCACGTCATTGTCTACATTGTGGTGCGAAATTGACTGAGTATTTTGGGGAGGCACCTACTTTAACGCCACGCATTGCGTTGGCGTCGGCCATCATTTATATGATTAATGCGGATGGCAAGATCGAACCCGAGGAAATAGGGCGACTGGTCACTGCTGTTAGAAACGATAGAGCGATATTGGAAGTGGCTACCCGCTATACGAAATTTCATAGCGCCGAAGATTTTTTAATTCAAGCCAGCGAACTGCTAAATCGCGAACAAAAGCTCTCGGTATTGGTCAATCTATATGACGCCATACTGGCTAATGGTCAGCCAGTTCCTCAGGAGATAGCCTTGTTTGAGCGCTTTATGAACAGCTTTGGTTATCAGCACGAAGAATTCAAACCGTTTTTTACATCCATCGCTGTCAAGAACAACCGGGATTTATTCAGTCACTAAATACTCGCGCGCGCTCTCATGGAAACATTGCAGAGCGCGCTCTGCGCAACCACTAACAACATCAATAATTACGCTTAGGTGGGTGCTGATTGTTAGTGAATTTTATGGCGAGCCTGCGTAGCTGTACGATGCAGGGCCATGCAAATCAAGAGGTTAGCCTTGGTTTATTCAGCGAGAAATATCTGTTTTTTTATTTAATTAATGCTTGATTATGTTTTCTTGGCTTTCTCATTTAGCTCTGCCCGCGCTTCTTCCATCATGCTCTTGACCGCTTCATCGCTTAAACGATACTGACGTTTTAGGCGATCCAGTGTTTCAGTCTCCGCTTCGGAGACCACACCATCGGCGAGAGCTTCGCGCAACTGCTGTCCAAAGGCGGCTTTTTTGCGCGACATTTGGTTAGAGAATGCCGATGCAACGATACCCGTCATAATCGCCGACATACACACACCCAGAAAACCCGTAGTCAGGGCAATAATTTCACCCATCGGAGTTAAATCCTCGACGTTACCGTAGCCTGAGGTAATCGTGATTATGGCCCAGTAAATGCAGGCGGGAATAGATCCGAAATGCTCAGGTTGTGAATGGCCTTCGGAGAAATACATTAACGACGCCGAAACAATCGTCGCTATCGTCAATAAAAACATGGCTGAGACAAAAGCTTGACGCTCTGAAGCAACCGCATGAAACAAATCTTGTAAGGCGGTATTGTATTTCGAGAGCTTAAGAATACGCAGCAAACGCAGTACGCGCAGCACGCGTAAATCGAGAAACGGGAAGAAAGTATGCAGGTAGTAAGGCATGGTCGCAAAAAAATCAACTAAGCCGAAAAAGCTAAACACGTATTCGCGCCGACCCTTCCAGGAGCCGCCATTTTCAGCCGCATAGCGCACGCCATACGACCAGGTGCGTAAAACATATTCGGCCGTAAAGAACATCACACTCCAGAATTCAAATTCATGGAAAAAATCTTTGTAATCGGCGTGTATTTCGGGGACCGAATCCAGAATAACAGCGAGGCAGTTGGTAAGCACTACAATCGTAATGACCCATTCCAGAATTTTGCTGGGAAGGTCGTGTTCTGTTCCGTCAAGAATCTCCATGACGCGTTGCTGAATTGAAGCCATTGCGGTGTTATCTCTAAGCTAAATAAATGCCATCGTGAAATGACAAAAAGAAGGCTGGCAAAGCCAGCCTGCTAGTAAGACCTAAAAACGCTTGTTAGCTGGGCTGTGGCATGAATGCGCGGCGCTCATAAAGAACGCCGCACCTACACAATTTAGCCAGCGATCTGATCAGAAACGCGTTTTTGGTTCGCATCGACCTTCTCACGCAAGGAGATGACTTGCTCGCGCATTTCATTACCTGCGTCCTGGGTGTTGTTGAGCTTTTCTTTAAGATCCACACCCGTGCGGAAAGTATCTTCGATGATTTTGCGTGTTTCGATCGAGCTGTTGCGAATAGTTTTCGCTACTTCTTCGATTTCTTGCACGCGCATCTCGTTACCGTGGTGGCTTGCGGCTTCCATTTCCTGCTTGAGCTCGCCGTCCATCCACTGACCGTTGGAGTCAGCGATTTCGTCGATGTAGTTAACCATTTCTTCGTTGAGTTCGGAGAAGGTGTCGCTGACTTCGCCGAGTGCTTTAATAGCATCCGCCATTTTCAGTGCGATGGATGACATCTTACGGTTGATCTTAGTGCGATGATCAAGGTATTCAACTTTTACGCGGTTCAGCATAGAAAGTTGGAATGCTTCTTGGTCGGTATTGGTTGGATTCAATTGCTCGATCATCATGATGCGGTTACGGAATACGTCATCCGTGGTGCGCATGATCAGCTCACGGTTACCCGCTGCGTGAATCAGATAGCTCTGTTGCGCATCGGTGATATTTTCCTCGATGGTGCTTCGCGAAACCTGAATCTGACCGACGTTGAATTGAACAATCGCTTCGACATCGAAAATCGCGCGCTTACTTTTTGCAATCATATTCTTAATGACATCACTCATAAATATCTCCTGAAATCGAGTGGCTATTGTTTGGGTCTAGGCGCTCTGGCCTTAGACGCCTACATGAGATTCTGTGGGTACAGTGATCTGGCTCGAACGGCTGAGACGATTCACGTAAATAACACCCTTGCCTTGTTCGTCCATCTTCGCTTCTTCGTAGAGCATCCGATAGATATAGTCGGCCTGGTCGGCGGACACGGTGGCATGGAGAATCTCGGTTTTTGGAATTTCCGGCAAGTTTCCCGCCAATGAAGCTCGTCCAATCGGGTTTCCACGAACGTTGTAGTAATACGTTTCGTTGATGCCCTTATGGTGCAAAAGCTCCATTAGCGCGTGCGCACCACCTTCGTACAAAATGCAGGTGATCTCACGCGTATAGTCGATATACGGAATTGCCGGGTTATCTTGTTGGCTCATAGTGTCCTCCTGTCATCTATCAACGGGTTAGTCTTTCAGGAGGTTAGGCGGTATGTAAGTAGCTGCCTGTATGAGCGGAGTTACGTAGATATAACCCATGCCCGGCGTGTCCAACCTACCGGCCAGAAAAATACGCTCGAAGATACGATCGGTTTGATCCTGAGGGACCATGACGCTAATCACTTCGCGCTCCACGTCGACTGCCACACCCAGTATGCCCAAGCGCTCACGTACACCGGTGCCCACGCCCATATGGACGGTGGAACCCTGTACGCCGACTTCGAGCAGCGAATTGTTAATAGTATCTGCTAGGCCTTTTTGCACCACGCAGGTGATCAGAGCGACTTCGCTTATGTTTGTAACTTTACGTTTGGCCATTCGTTTCCCCTTAATAGTAATTCTTAGTTCGATCTCTGAAACTTAGTCGTCGGCTCGTTGCAGGCCTTGTTTGACCTTGTACTGAACGTACACACCCAGCGCCAGAACCGCACAAATTGGTGCAATCGATGCAGCAGCAAGTACGCCGAAGCCTTCAACCGCGTTAACTGCTCCACCAAATCCCAGGCCCATAGCTAATACGAGGGGTACGGTGACAGGACCAGTCGTTACACCCGCACTGTCCCAGCCAATATTCACAAATTCTTCGGAAGAAAAAATCGTCAGAGTAATTGCGATGATATAGCCAGGTACAAGGATGTAGAGCAGGTTGTAGTTAAAGATGAGTTTGGTTACGCCCAGCAAAATACCGGTTGCCACACCAAAGGCAACTGAATACATCAGCATGGATTTCTTAAATGAGCCATTGGTCATGTTTTGCACGGTTGTGCCGAGTGCGTTGAGCGCAGGTTCGGCCAGAGTGGCGCCAAAACCTAAGATCCATGCAAACAAACAAGCGATCAAAGTACCCCAGAAACCACCATACAGAGGGCCGTATTTACCGTCTTCACCTGGCATACGCAGTGACTCAGGCAGGGTGATATTGGCAAAGGAGCCAGGAATCACATTACCTGCTTGCTCGCCCAGTGCTGACAAGCCGTATTTCAGACCGATGTTAAATACGCACATGCCTATCACTGACAGAACCAAACCATAAACAATGATGAATGCATTTGGCAGGCGTGAACGCAGGATGACAAATAGGATGAACATCAAGAAGATGACCAATGGCACGATCGCCTGAACGCCATCTTTAATGGGGCCCATTAAAATTTCGTCCCACATGGAAACGCTACCGCCCGAGGCTGTTTGAGCCGCCTGGAAGACCACAGCATTAGCCGCCTTCATTTCATCGACTGATACCGTCAAACCGTAAAACACACCCAAGCTAAGCACAGCCACGATGGGGAAAATCGACGCTAAAGTCACAATACCGAAACCTGACAAGGCGCTATCGCCTTTACCGCCTGAGCTGGCTACACCGATACCCAAAGCCAATACCAAAGGTACTGTCACAGGGCCAGTTGTCACAGCGCCGCAATCCCATGCCAAACCGACGATGGAAGAAAGGTTGGCATCCAGTGCGCAATAGGCTGTAAGCAGCGTGCCAGGGATTAAAGAAAGATAAATCAGCGGCTTTAAGCTCCAGTCATACAAAAAGCGCATGGTACCGATAATCGCCGCAAGACCTACACCGATACCCACTAAGAGCACGGTAGGTTCGGTTTGCACCATTAATAGGTAATAAAGCGCCGGGGCTTTTTCCGGGTCTACCAGTGAACCGGCCAGTTTTAGTGTGCCAATAGCTGGTTCAGCATAAGTAACACCAATACCCAGCAAGCCGGCAACCGCCAGTACGCCCACCAAAGGTAGCTTTTTCGGCAAGGTGTTGCCGATAATGTCACCAAAAGGCATTAAGCCGAGTTTCAGGCCTTCCATGAAAATCATGAGGCCGATAATGACGGCGATCAGACCAATAGCGATCTGACTGGCGCCCATAATGGAGCGCTGCAGAACAATAATCTGGAAAAGTATTAAGTAGGCAGCCAGCGGGAATACCGCTGAGATCTGCTCCATAATACGAACACTAAGATACGGCTGCAGCAGGTTGTAAACGTCTACACCTGCTAATTTCAGTTTTTCTGGTTTCATCGGGATTTCTTTCCCGTTTTTATCCAGTTTAGGCTTCGGTATTAATTTCGAGTAGCTGACTGAGTCGGAATCGACCGTTACAGCTTGCACGTAATCACCGAAGCGAATGTTCTTTGCCATGCTCCCCCCTGTTGATAACAATTGTTGATACTTTTGGAGAATACTTTATTCGCTAGGTATTTGACAATCAATCATTAAAACTAACACTGAATGAATAATTTTTTAGTAATAAGTTATTTTTTTAAATTTAGTAGGCGCTTATTTAACAAATTTTTTTAAAAATTCAATTTCTGCAGCTAAGCCCTTGATTTACATAGTTAAGGGTCGCACAACGGCACTCAATCAAAAAAATACACACAACAAATTAGCGGTTTCATAATTTTATAAACTTGCTCGATAATTAATTACTGGCGAAATTAAATTTCTTTTTTAAAAAAGCCATCAATTATTTTTATAGGGGCTGGTCGTAGATAATCATTTCCGTATTAGCCGCCAAACATTGACAAACTACTAATCTTATTAGGTTGACGTTGTTTATGCAGTTTTAAAAACAAATAATTAGTATCAAATGAAAAAAATTATTATCTTGGGGGCAGGGCAAGTAGGTTATTCGTTGGCAGCGCAGTTAGTTTTGGAAGACAACGACATTACCGTTATCGATCTCAATGCAAAGCGGCTTAAATTACTCGCCGACCGCTTTGACTTGCGCACTGTGGTGGGAAACGCAGCTCACCCATCGGTATTGCAGGAAGCCGGGATTGAAGATTGCGAATTACTGATTGCAGTAACCGAGGTTGATGAAATCAACATGTTGGCCTGCCGGATTGCCCATATGTTGTTTAATGTGCCCGACCGCGTTGCCCGAATTCGTGCGGTGGAGTACTTCCGCAATGAACATCTCTCCGATGGCACACTGTTCGACATTAATCACATGATTTGTCCCGAACAGGTGGTAACAGATTACCTGCTTAAACTGATTGAATTTCCTGAAGCATTACAAGTTCTGGAATTTGCCAATGACCGAGTGCGCTTAGTTGCCCTACGTGCGCGTGATGATGGCTTGTTAGTTGGCAGGCCGATTTCTGAATTATCTAAACATTTACCAAATACCGATGCGCGTATTGTTGCGATCTTTCGTGAAAATGGTTCATTGCGTCCGGATGGTGAAGCCATTATTCGTACGGGTGACGAAGTGTTTGTATTGTCTGAGCGGGATGACATGCGCAAAGTCATGCTCGAGCTACGCAAAATGGATAGGCCCGTTAAACGCATCATGATAGCCGGCGGTTCTGACATTGCCCAACGATTGGCCATGACGCTGGAAAACCGCGATATGAACGTCAAGTTGATCGAGCCAAATCGTGAACGTGCAAAAACTCTGGCTGGGCTGTTGAATAAAACCCTGGTGTTGAATGCCAGTGAAAGCGATGGCGATCTGTTGGACGATGAAGGCGTAGCCGAAGTCGACATGTTTGTTGCTGCCACGGACAGTGATGAGCGCAATATTATTGCAGGCTTATTAGCCAAGCGCATGGGCGCTAGTCGGGTCATTGCACTCATACACAAGACTGAATATGTGGATCTGCTTGAGGCAAGTAATATCGATATTGTGATTGGTTTGGCAGAAGCCTCAATTGGTGAAATTCTTGCGCATGTACGTCGTGCAGATGTCGATAGCGCGCACAGCTTACGTCGCGGTGCTTCCGAAGTGCTGGAAATTATCGCCCACGGTGATGTCTCTACCAGCAAAGTCGTTGGGCGCCGCGTGGATCAAATTCATTGGCCGATAGGCGCCTTATTAGGCGCTGTTGTAAGAGACGATCAGGTATTTATGGCGCACCATGATTTAGTCATTATGGAAAATGATCACATGGTGATTTTTGTGTCAGATATAAAAATTATCCCCAGAATTGAACAGCTGATGCAAGTCAGTGGCCTGTTTTTATAGGAGCAGCCATGGTACGCGTTAATGCTGTATTGAATGTGCTCGCCTTTGTCATTTTAGTTTTGGCGGGTCTGATGGTTATACCCTGGTGTGTCTCTCTCTATTTGAACGATGGTGTCAGTGACAGTTTCTTCCAATCGATAGGTTTGACACTGCTGTTTGGTTATATATTTTGGCGTTACACACGGCGACGGATAAATGACCCTGAGTTGCAAGTGCGCGATGGGTTTTTGTTGGCAGCATTAACGTGGGCGGTATCGCCTGTATTTGCTTGCCTGCCCTTTATGTTTCATTTGCCAGAGCTGACATTTGTTGATGCTTATTTCGAGGCCGTATCCGGTTTGACCTCTACCGGTGCAACGGTACTCTCTGAGCACGACAAACTTCCATACTCGATTAATTTTTGGCGCTGTTTCATGAATTGGATTGGTGGCATGGGTGTGGTCGTGTTGTCGATTGCGATACTTCCTTTGCTGGGTGTAGGTGGTAGTCAGGCATTCAAAGCCGAAACACCCGGGCCTATGAAAGATGACAAGCTTACGCCGCGCATTGCTCAGACTGCCAAGGGTTTGTGGTTTGTTTACTCGATTATCACGTTAGCCTGTATGGCCAGCTTTGTTGCGGTGGGCATGCCGCCAGACGATGCAATCCTCCATGCATTTTCAACGGTGGGGCTGGGCGGATTTTCGTCGCATGATGCAAGCTTCGGGTATTTCAATTCACCTGCTATGGAATCGGTATGCGTACTTTTTATGCTGATCGCAGGGATTAATTTTGCAACACATTTTTTAGTAATTACAAAACGCAGTATCAAGCCCTACATCGTTGACAAAGAAGCGCATGCCTTTTTGCTGCTCATGTTGTTTAGTGTGGCAATCGTGGCATATTTTTTGTGGCGTGAACGTGTGTACCCCGACTGGATAACAGCATTTCGATACGCAGCATTTAATGTCGTTTCTATCGCCACAACGACTGGATTAGCAACAACGGATTACAACCTCTGGCCAGCGTTTGCACCGGTATGGATGTTATTTTTGTGCTGTTTCGCGACCGCGGCGGGTTCTACCGGCGGTGGTATCAAGATGGTGCGTGCACAGTTACTCGTTAAGCAAAGCTATGGAGAGCTACGTCGGCTAGTTCATCCGCGGGCTCTGATAGTCGTTAAGCTAAATGGTCGGCCGGTTGGCACTTCGGTGTTGTACTCCATACTGGCGTTCGTATTATTGTATGGTGCGACCATTATTGTTTGCACCATGCTCATGCTATTTTCTGGAGCAGATGTAATCACCGGATTTACCGCAGTGATTGCGTGTATTAACAGCACCGGCCCGGGGCTTAATCAAGTGGGGCCGTCAACAACTTATGCGGTGCTCAGTGATTTTCAAACCTGTGTGTGTTCAGCGGCGATGCTGTTGGGTAGGCTAGAGTTGTTTACTATTTTTGTGGTGTTTAGCCCAGATTTTTGGCGTCGCTAGTACTTTGATCAAGCTAAAAATTTTTA
>JAULVH010000252.1:0-5694 GCA_032111105.1 Burkholderiaceae bacterium
TCATCGATTTGTTCAAAGGCTGCGAGGCTACGCCATAGCGCTTGAATGCAGCAACTTGCTTTAATTCTAGAGGGGCTGAATTTGCACTAATCTGAAAATAACGTGCCCAGTTTTCTTCACAAGTCAAATAGGTGCCCCAAGGCGTTTTCCCATGTCCGCAGTTATTCAGCGTGCCACGACTTGATCGACCTGTCACATCAAAGGCCGTTTTCATTAAATGATTCACTTGATCGAGGTGTGCTGAGGGCGCGCTCATTAACATCGTTGTTTCAGGTGTGATTCTTCGATTGAGTGGAGAATCGACAAGATACTTCCAGTGCGTACCCTCTCGCACCAACTCAACAATCGATACACCATGCAGATTCATTTCCTTAACCACCTCGGACTTTGGTCTATTTCCCAAATCCCAAGCACCAAACTGATTAAATTTTTTTCCGCTTATTCCTGCCGAGGTTTGGCCCTTTGGATGTAAAAAATGTGCATCAGCAGAACTTTCATGATTCACGCACAGCACAGCACGCTGCGTCGGTTTGTCAGAATGCCGACCCTTTTCATCGATATAAAATAACTCCATCCCATCGTGATGGTCGCCTATCCGCCCAGTCCAATCATCGCTCTCCATCCCGCGATTTGAATAAGCAGAGACGCTCGGCGCCATTGGGTCACCGGTCGCGTGCAAAATCGTATATTTATAACCTTCAGGTAACAAGACATCGTCTAGCAAACTCTTTTGAACTGCCTCAAATCCAAGAGAAGGCTGAGAATCTTTCGCGACAGAGGCTGCAAAGGCGGACGTCAAGGTCTCAGGAAAAACGGCAAGTAAGCTTAAGCCCAAGCCGCCCTTGAGGACATTGCGTCGACCTTGGCGTATTGCTGCTTGCCCAATGATTGACTGAAAATGCACATTATGTAGTTTTTTACCCATCGCTCAACCCCAGATTTAAACGAATCATAAAACTGCAATGTGTTCAGTACACATCATATAAATGACGTATGAATGACAACTTCATTCCTGTCATAAATTATTCATAAAACCGTCATTGAATTGAAACGCTCATCTTTGATCATCCTACAAACTTTCGGAGATTGAAAAAGATGCAGATTCAAGTCCACACTCAACAAGACTTGCATGTATATCAAAAGATAAAAAATAATCCTCCACCTCTGAGTTTCGGACTCGCAAAAACAGAGCATGATATCGAAGAAGCACAAAGGCTAAGACGCCGTGTATTTAGTGAAGAATATGGAGCTAAATTTCTTGACCATGCTTCTGACCTTGATGAAGATCAATATGATAAATGGTGCGATCATTTATTAGTAAGAGACCAGAGCACAAACCGCGTGATCGGGACCTACAGGGTACTGAGACCCGAACAGGCTTACCTGGCAGGCGGTTATTACTCGGAATCAGAGTTCGACCTCTCAGGATTACATAAAATCCGACATCAAATGATCGAATTCGGTCGCGCTTGCATTGATGAGGAATATCGCAATGGGCAAACGCTGATGATGCTTTGGACTGGCTTAGCCAATATTGTCAGAGTCAACAAATATCAATACGTTTTAGGCTGTGCAAGCGTGAGTTTGCGCGATGACGGTGTGACTGCAGCGACAGTCTGGCGAAATGTACGCAGTATGACTGAGCAAAATCGCGACCTCGCTGTGATTCCCCACTGTCCTTATCCAACAGCGCAGGTGAACTCAGCACTCCCCGCTCAGATCCCAGCTCTCATTGAGGCGTATTTAAAGCTAGGCGTTAAAGTTTGTGGAGAGCCTGCCTGGGATCCAGATTTTAATACTGTAGATTTTCCAATGCTTTTAACTGTTTCTCAGATGAACCATCGTTACAAAAAACGTCTTGGTTTCGAGGCTGAGAATTAACCACGGGTAATTCAAAGAGCGCTTGGCCCATTTTAATATGGACGCCATTGCTGATACCTGGCAGGAGATTGAAACCCGCAGGCGCAAAAACGATCACCGTTGAGCCATGCTCGAACCAACCCAGTTCTTGCCCTTTTGAGCAAGGTAAGTGGCAGTCGATAAATTGTTGCCCCTTGTACCGCCGACTCAATGTAATGTCGAGACCATGAAGGCGAATACTCGCCACCAATATAGCAGCGACAGGAACAAGATAGATGCGATGCTTATCAGAACCGATTTGCATCGAAATCGTCACTCGCTCATTTTTACAAAATAACTTTTCAATTCTGCGTAAAGCAATAGGATTGACATTCCACGTATCACCAGAATGGTAGACAACTCGATCAATGCTTCCTGAGTACGGCGAATGGAAATGGTGATACATCGCCGAGGTCAAACGTAACGTCACATATATCCCCCCCTCTAAACTCTGAGGATCTACATGCGGTCCCAATAACTCAGAAATCTGATAAGGGAATCCTTTTGCTTGAAAAACCTGGCCTTGTTCAATCACGCCGCACTCACCCACAATGCCATCACATGGACTCACAAGGAAACGATCATCATCGTTAATCGGGCGAGCACCCTCCCTCAACTCTCGAACAAAGCAGTCATGGAGGCTATTGAAACGAGACTTCTTAGCCTCTGAAAGATCTAAATCCGTAAAAATCCTCCAAACTGAAATAGAAAGATACCGAACCCATCTTTGCTCAATTTTGCTAAACCACCCCATAAAAACGGTGACAGCATGCCTGGGGACACGGTTCGTCAACAAGAAATTCAAATCTTCGTTTGTAAAAATTTTTCTAATAACTTGTGTGAATTTCATCATTTAGTCATGTAGGTTGTTTAAAAAGAACCATCTTGTGTATGGAATTCCAAATATGACTATCTTGCAACTATTTCAATACATTATTGTGACAGTCCTGACTTTATGGCTCGTTGCAACCTTAGTTCAGCGGCTTCAACTCTCTCTGGCGAAGTCCCCAGGCCTAAATGGGCACTTGCGCTGGGCAAAACGGATCTCAGGCTGGATTAAGGGATATTCATATCAAGAAAACGAATGGTTCACTGTCGATGGGGCTCCAGAGCATATTTCAAAGAAACGAAAAATCGCCTTTCATGAATTGTCCTCAACACTTAAAACAAAAAGTCCTCAAACATTGGCCATGACATCACAGGCAAAGCCGCTCCTGTCTGACCTTCAACTCACCAGTCGCTATCGTGTTCCCTTTCAGTTTCGAGAGGTGATTGAAAAAAATATAGTAATCGGTAGTTTTTACAAGGAAACACAAGGCGTTTGGATCACAGACCTAGATCAACAGTCCTATATCGATGTGAGTGGCGCCTATGGCGTCAACTTATTTGGGCAAGATTTTTATAAAGAATGCATTAAAGAAGGCTCTGCAATGGTAGAGGCCTTAGGCCCAGTCCTTGGCGGTTACCATCCCTGTGTCCTGGATAATGCAAGGAGAATGACTGAAATCTCTGGTCTCGACGAGGTGACCTTTCACATGTCAGGCACTGAGGCCGTCATGCAGGCAGTCAGAGTCGCACGGTACCAAACACGCAAACGTAAAATCGTTAGGCTGACAAGCGCCTATCATGGTTGGTGGGATGATGTACAACCCGGACCTGGCAACCCCATGCCACCCTCTGACGACACGTTGACACTGAGAGACATGCATGAAAACACTTTGCGTGTTCTGCGACGCAGGAAAGACATCGCTTGCGTATTGATCAATCCGATACAGGCCATGCATCCAAACCGTTCGGCACCGACAGATTCAATGTTGTTGGATGGCGGACGGACTGCACATTATGATCGCCAAGCTTATACCGACTGGTTAAAAGCGGTTAGAGAAATCTGCACAGAACGCGGCATTATCTTCATTATGGATGAAGTGTTTTTAGGATTTCGGCTTGCAAAAGGCGGAGCACAAGAGTATTTCGGCATTAAAGCTGATTTAGTAACCTATGGAAAAACCTTAGGTGGAGGTTTGCCCATCGGCATGTTGTGCGGCCGTGCAGACCTCATGAAGCGATATCGCGATGATCAACCCGCCGACCTGTGCTTTTCTCGTGGCACTTTCAATGCAAACCCTTATGTGATGGGTGCAATGAATAGTTTTCTTCAGAAAATAGAGACCCCAGAAGTGAGCCAAATCTACGCCACGATCGATCAAACTTGGGAACAACGTTGCGCAAAAATCAATGCAAAGTTTAAAGAACTTGAGATCCCACTTGAGATGGTCTCGATGAGTACCGTATGGACCGTGTTATTTAATGTTCCAAGCCGCTTTAACTGGATGCTGCAATTCTATTTAAGACGTGAGGGAATTTGTTTGAGCTGGGTCGGGACAGGGCGAATGATTTTCAATCTTGGCTTTACCGACGAGGATTTTGATGCGTTTACGAAACGCTTTGTCTCCGCAGCCATGGCAATGCACAACGATGGCTGGTGGTGGGTTGCCCCGACTCAAACAAATAAAACTGTCCGACGCTCAGTCGCGCTCGAAATTCTTCGAACGCGACTGAAATAAAAGATTAAACCTTTGAATGCACGTGCTCCATAGGATCGATCAGTTCGCCTTTCATGAGGTAAAAAGGTGCTTTGTAATAAAGCTTCACGTCATGAAAAGGATCGGTAATGATTTTCAAACCCCAAGCTAACGAACTGAGCAAACTGTCTTGAATCCATAATTGCATCATTCTAAACAGTAGACCTGCTGCACCAAGATAGAGCCACCACATCGCTGTCAAGCCGATTAAGTCATGATGCTCGTTCGATGACACGGCCCACACTAATGCCGCTGGATAAAAATATGCGACTAAGGGTACTGCAAGCCAAATGCTCATGAGAACAATTTTTCTCTGGATGTTGTAACCCACTTTAATGTCTTCTTTGTGCGCATCGGACATTTGATTGACATGATCGTAACCTCTTGGCTCAAAGAAAAAATGGCCCGCTTGTCGCGTTGTCATTGAAACTGACCATGCGACAAGAGATGCGACGACAGGGTTGATAAACAACATGACATACGAAAAGATAAACGCTAATGCACTGATTAAATGCAAACTTTGATTGATCCGGCTATGGTGATAGAGACGATGATCATCCCATCGCTGAACAGCAAGCTGCTCCTTGAGTGTTTGCATAAATGGCTCCACAAAGATTGAATAGTTAAATTTTATTCAAGAGCATTCATGATTGACGTATTGAAATCTTAAAACGCGAAGCATGAATACACTTAGTTTTCAATCTTGCCCTAGATATATTAAAGTGTTGTGACAACGAAATAGATAAAAACAACAGAAAATAATCTTAAGTTCAGCTGTCATCAAACGGTTATACAGAACGAATAAAGTTGATTAAATCAACTTGGATTCGTAGATATGACAGAGACAACGATTCAATACGCCTTAGAACGCAAGCACGTATCTGAACCGCTCAAGATCGAAGTTGTCACTGAAACTTACCCTCCAGAGATCAATGGCGTCGCCCACTCCATTTCCATGCTCGTACGGGGATTAAGAAAGAACAACCACGTTGTCAATGTGATCAGACCTCGACAATCTTCGGATCTCACAACGCGTCAAGACCAGAGAACCAGCCAAGACATCTTAGTGAAATCATTCCCCCTCCCGTTTTATAAGGAGCTTCGTATGGGGATACCCGCCCAGAAAATGCTTTTGAAGCGCTGGGCGAAAAATACGCCAGATATGGTTCATATCGCGACAGAGGGACCTCTTGGATGGTCCGCAGCCAAAGCC
>JAULVH010000252.1:5704-11824 GCA_032111105.1 Burkholderiaceae bacterium
AAAGCCGCTCGAAAACTGAACATACCAGTCACCTCTGACTTCAGAACAAACTTTCACGTTTACAGCTCTCTATACAAAGTGGGATTTCTCGAACCACTCGTTAAGGCATATATGAAATATTTTCATAATGCCACTGATTGCACGATGGTACCGACTGAAAAACTTAAACAAGAACTTGAGCACGCGGGCTTAAACCACTTACGCGTCATGCCCAGAGGCGTCGATACTGGCCATTTTTCTGATCAATTACGATCCAACCAGTTACGGGCTTCTTGGAATGCTGAGCTACTCGATGTCGTGCTGCTTTCTGTAGGCCGCCTTGCCGTCGAGAAAAATCATGAGCTCTTGATTAAGAGCTATATGCAAGCAAGAGCTATTGAGCCAAGAACAAAACTAGTCGTAGTTGGGGATGGACCCTTAAGAGAGTCGCTACAGAAAAAGTGCCCCGAAGCGATTTTCGTGGGTAAAAAAATGGGAGCTGAGCTCGCTCAATACTATGCAAGTGCCGATATCTTCGTTTTTCCAAGCCTGACGGAAACCTTTGGAAATGTCACGATTGAAGCCATGGCCAGCGGATTGGCCGTCATTGCTTATCGACATGCTGGGGCAGGAGATCTGATTGAAAGTGGTGTGAATGGCATCACGGTCGACCCAGGCGATGAAAAGGCATTCTCCAACGCTGTGAATACGACCGTCATCCATCAATCTCTCATTCGACGCTTAGGCAATGCTGCCGTCAAGACGGCCAAGCAACAATCCTGGGAAGAGATCGTTCGAAAAACTGAATGCCTTTGGCTTGAAATTATCAAAGTAAAGAAGCAAACACAAAACTGTCACGATAACTTCATCATTCCGACATAAAACCGTCATCATTTCTCATCAAAATAGAGTTTATGAATTCAACTGAAGTATTGACACCAGCTCAAAGCCACGAAAGATATCGGTCCATATGGATTTCGGATATTCATCTAGGCACCCCGGGCTGTAAAGCCGAGTATTTAGTTGATTTCCTAAAATATAACGAATCTGAATATCTTTATCTGGTCGGTGACATTATCGATGGCTGGCAACTCAAACGGGGTTGGTACTGGCGGCAAAGCCATAATGACGTGATCCAAAAAATATTACGCAAGTCCCGCAAAGGAACACGGGTTGTCTATATCGCGGGAAACCATGATGAAGCGCTACGTCCCTTTGCCGGGATGGCGTTTGGTGACATTGCTATCGTAGATGAAGCAGTACATGATCTTCTGAATGGAAAAAAACTTTGGGTGACGCACGGGGATCTTTTTGATGGAATTATCCAGCATGCTAAATGGCTCGCCTATTTAGGTGATTCGCTATACACCCTAATACTTAAACTCAACAATACGTTCAATCATCTGCGCCATAAGTTTGGTATGTCTTATTGGTCTTTATCGCAGTACCTCAAGCATCGCGTCAAGAATGCCGTTTCATTCATTACACAATTTGAGACCATTTTGACAGACGAGGCTAGACGTCGCGGTTATGACGGTGTGCTCTGCGGGCATATTCACAAGCCCGAAATTCGTCACATCAATGGAATTTTGTATTGCAACGATGGCGACTGGGTTGAAAGCCTTTCAGCAATCGTCGAAACCTACTCAGGTGAGTTAAAGATCGTTCACTGGCCATACAGGTCTAAGGTCTTACAAAGCATAGAAGAGGAACTCATCGCATGAAGACGCCCCTTCTTGATATCAAGCATGTTTCAAAGACTTTCAACACCAAAAATTTAGGTCGTTCTTCATCGTTCACAGCCGTCGATCATGTGAGTTTTGCAGTTGAACAAGGTGAATCTGTTGCCTTGATTGGCGCTTCTGGATCAGGTAAATCGACGCTTATTCGACTCCTTTGCGGACTTGAGAAAATAGATAAAGGTCAGGGATCAATCTGTGTCAGCGGTCGATCTTTCTACACCGGTCAAGGGTTTTCTCCTGATATTCGGGATATTAGAAAAAAAATAGGCGTCGTTTTTCAACAGTTCAATTTGGTTGGTCAACTTGATGTTATTACCAATGTTCTGATGGGAAGCTTGGCAAATAAATCATCTTTAGATATTTTATTGAAGCGCTTCACTGAGGCAGAGAGGGTTGCTGCTCTTGAATGCCTCGATAAGGTTGGACTGGGTCCACAGGCCTATCAGCGCGCCTCAACACTATCAGGCGGACAACAGCAGCGCGTTGCCGTTGCGCGCGCTCTTCTTAAAGGTTCTGAATTACTCCTGGCAGATGAACCTGTAGCCTCGTTGGATCCTACGTCAGCAAAAAAAGTCATGGATGTTCTATTTGGACTGACCAAAGATCTCGGTATGACACTTGTTGTGAGCTTGCATCAAATATCAATTGCACAAACTTACTGTCAGCGCGCGTTAGGCATGCGAAAGGGTCGCTTGATATACGACGGCCCAACTTCTGATCTCTCAACTCAACGCCTTGAGAATTTATATGGAGTAGATGCCCAAGAAATTATTACAGACTCATACTCACTTGCCCCTTCATCTTCAAAGCAGTTTCCCGCACTTATTGATGCTTAATTAGGAGTCATTATGAAAATACGCAATATCATTGTTTCAGCATGCTTAGCCCTGTCTAGCACGATTGCGCTTGCTCAGGAAATTTCATTTGGCATTATTGCAACAGACACCGCTACCGCACAACGCGAGAAATGGGAACCCTTTTTCAAAGACATGGAAAAGAAAACCGGCCTGAAAGTCAAATCGTTTTATGCGACTGATTATGCAGGTGTGATCGAAGCAATGCGCTTTAACAAAATCCAGGTCGCATGGTATGGCAACAAAGCAGCCATGGAAGCCGTCGACCGTGCTAATGGCGAAATCTTCGCGCAATTAATGTATGCAGATGGAAGCTTTGGTTATGAGGCTTTGCTAATCACGCATAAAGACTCCCCTTACAAAACATTGGATGATGTATTTAAAAATCCAAAAAATGTGAACTTCGGTATCGGCGATCCTAATTCGACATCTGGGTTTCTTGTTCCGACTTATTACATTTTCTCTGAGCGCAAAGTCGAACCTCGTGCAATCTTTAAAACTGTTCGCAACGGAAGCCATGGCGCCAATATTCAAGCCGTGCTCGCCAAGCAACTTGATGTCGCTACGAACAATACCGAGGACATGGGACGCCTAAAAGTCACTAAACCAGAGCTTTTTAAGCAACTCCGTGTGATTTGGACGAGTCCACTGATTCCAAGTGACCCCTTTGTATGGCGCAAAGATTTAGATCCTGCTATTAAAGAAAAATTGCGCACTTTTGTCTTGGGATATGCAAAAACAGATGCTCAGGAAAAAGAAATTCTGAAAAACATCTACAACTATGGTGGTTTTAGAGCCTCCAATAACGATCAACTCAAGCCTATTCGTCAACTCGAACTTTTCAAGGATCGTCAAAAAATTCTTTCTTCACCTGGTCTAAGCCAAGCTGAAAAAGACGCGAAAGTAAAAGAAATTGATCAAGCACTTGCAAAACTTCAATGACCACTGATTTGCTATCAATGACACCATTCGAGCGGGTGAAAGCCCGCGCGAGTGCTGAACGACCCGGCCTAAGTTATTACTTAGGCTGGTTTATGGCTTTCCTATTGCTTGCATGGGCGTGGCAAGGCGCTGAAATACGTCCTCTCGATCTTATCCGAGACTCCGGCAATATCGTGACGCTAGGTAAAGATTTCTTTCCGCCTAACTTTCTTGATTGGCGTATCTATCTCAAAGAAATGATCGTCACGATTCACATTGCTTTATGGGGCACTTTACTTGCAGTACTCGCTGCTATTCCTCTTGGATTTTTGTGCGCCTCAAACGTTGTGCGCCCTTGGATCTACCAACCCCTGCGCCGTGTCATGGATGCACTACGCGCAGTCAATGAAATGGTGTTCGCCCTGCTGTTCATTGTCGCCGTTGGTCTAGGCCCCTTCGCCGGTGTATTGGCCTTGTTCGTGCACACCACAGGCACTCTTAGTAAATTATTTTCCGAAGCCGTCGAAGCGATTGATCCCAGGCCAGTAGAAGGAATTCGAGCCGCTGGTGGTTCAAAACTTGCCGAAATTGTTTTCGGCATACTTCCTCAAGTACTCCCGATGTGGATTTCCTTTTGCCTCTATCGATTTGAATCAAATGTTCGCTCTGCATCGGTTGTGGGTATGGTTGGCGCAGGTGGTATTGGTGTGATCTTGTATGAAGTCATCCGTGGCTTTCAATATGCTGAAACATGCGCGGTACTCATTATTCTTGTGGGGACAGTGACTGTTATTGATATCATTTCAGCCTATCTGCGGAGTCGCGTGACATGATTGAATCGAAACCTGAGATATCTTTTAGTATTGGCGCACGTCACAATGTGCCATTGTTGATCGGTAATAGACCGGTCGTGATCGTATTGCATTCCAATGCAAATCGACTACTAATCGATGAAATCCGGGTCATGTTCGGTACACGTTTAAAAGAGATTTTATATTGTCCTAATGGACTCATGACAATTGAGATTGTGGACCAACTACGAAAGCAATTTTGGTCTGATCAAACTGGTAGAGAACTGCCTACGCTCATTGCAATTGGGGGAGGCAGTACGCTTGACTTAGCTAAATCAATGCGTATTGCTCTTGCGTCAAATACCTCCATCGCGCAAGTGTTGGATCGGACATGCGATATTGGGGATTTTGTCGCTTGTCCCCTCTTGCTGATGCCGACAACGGCGGGAACGGGTAGCGAGGTTTCTTCGACCGCAACCCTTTGGGACTTAAACCGCGGTTCTAAGCATTCCTTTTTTGGTAGCGCAGCGATGGCTGATTGGGCCGTCATCGATCCAGAACTTTGTCTCACCGCGCCTTGGACGGTGACGCGCGACAGCGGCGTCGATGCACTGGCGCATGCACTTGAGGCTATTTGGAATCGAAAACGAGTTCCAAAAGCCTTTGCCTTCTCGATGTCGGCTGCGCAACAAATTACCCGTGTTTTACCAGACCTGATGGAGCATCCTCATGACATCGCATTGAGAGCGGAAATGAGTCAGGCTGCTCTCTGGGCTGGTCAAGCCATGGCGCTGACCGAAACTGCGCTTGTCCACGCTCTGTCCTACGAAGACACTATTCTGCGCGGAGTTTCTCACGGTGAAGCCTGTGCCAAATGGCTGCCACGTGTTTACAAACTTGCACGCGAGTCCTCCGAAGAGCTTGGTATTTATTTGAGAGCATCGATGGAACCCATTATCAACGATGAGTGGGAACTTCAGGAATGGCTGATTCGACTAGGCTACCAACCTATTTTATTAAACGACAAAAATCCGGCTATTGATGCACGAATCAAAGAGGCGCTGCAATCAACACGCGGTAAAAACTTCGTGACAGCGGAACCTTTATATGCAATTCAATAAGTACGATGTAGTGGTCATAGGTGCTGGCATTGTCGGATTAGCCCACGCCTGGATAGCAGCAAAACGCGGCTTACGCGTTGCTGTACTGGAGAAAAATAGTCGCTGCACGGGTGCCTCCGTGCGAAATTTTGGCTTTATTACCGTGACGGGACAACGCGCAGGAGATACCTGGCGGCGAGCCATGCGATCCAGAAATTTGTGGGCTGAAGTCGCTCCCCAAGCCGGTATTCCAATCTGTCACCAGGGTCTCGTTGTCGTTGGGCAACGTAAAGAATCCATCGACATCCTCGAATCATTTAAAAAGTCTGACATGGGCGAGCACTGTTCGCTTTTAACTGCCGAAATCATCCGTGAGCGATTTCCAGAAATCAGAGGCGAAAACGCTCTTGGAGGTCTGTATAGTCCTCATGAATTACGTGTAGAGTCAAAAGATGCGATTGGTCAATTAGCACAATGGCTCAGTCAACATCTGAAGGTGGACTTTTTCTTTGATCATGAATTGCTTGAAATCAATCTACCGCAACTCAGAACAGCAAGCCATATTTTTCATACTGAAAAATTAGTATTGTGTCCGGGCACAGAGATTAATGGCATCGCAGAGCCGTATCTTGGGCCTCACCGCTTGGCTCATACCCAACTCCAAATGCTACGCGTCAAACCGTCCAAGCCGCTGACGCTTCAGGCCGCCGTGATGTCGGATCTCAGTCTGGTA
>JAULVH010000253.1:0-4637 GCA_032111105.1 Burkholderiaceae bacterium
TGACGATATTTGGATAATATCAGGCTTATGCAGAATGCTGAATTTGTAGGTCAGTGAAGCTTAATCAGGGAGTACCTGCGGCATTTTTTGATTATTTTTTAAAGGCTCATTTTTTCTATGGTTACTGATTCACTGGCTGTATTCAAACAGCAGCAGCGCGAAATGTGGTCATCCTTTGCGCCCTCTGCGATTTTCACTACACCCGTTGCAGCGAATTTAGTCGCCTTCGCGGGTATACGTGCCGGGCAGCGTGTTTTAGATGTGGGTACAGGCACGGGGGTGGTGGCAATAACTGCGGCGCGTTCAGGTGCGCATTTATGTGCACTGGATTTAACGCCCGAATTATTGGTTCAAGCACAGGAAGATGCCGCTATCGCGGGTCAACATGATATTCAATGGATGGAGGGCGATGCAGAAAAACTACCTTATCCAGAGGCTCATTTTGATGTCGTTATCAGCCAGTTTGGCCACATGTTTGCGCCACGCGCGGATAAGGTGGTGCAAGAAATTCATCGCGTGCTTAAGCCGGGCGGTTTATTTGCATTTGCCAGCTGGCCTCCGGAGCATCTCATGGGCAAAGTATTTGCCCTGGTCGAGAGCTACGCAATCGCTGATACGTTTGCTGAGTCATCACCTGAGCAGTGGGGTGACCCGCACATCATCACAAAACGTTTAGAAAATTTATTTGAAGCGCCTTTTTTTGAGCGTGGTGTGATGCTCACACCGGCGCTGAGCAAATCTCACCGACGATTAGCCTTCGAGCGTTCATTTGGCCCCATGCGGCAAGTGTTGCAAAATTTGGCAACGGAACCTGAAAAAATCGCGAAGCTGCGCGAGTTAATGGATAATCTGATAGAGCCTTACTGCATCAATAATCAATGTCATCAAAGCTATCTGATGTCCAGAAGTCGCGTCATTAAATAGCTGCTACTCATTACTATTTACCAGCGGGAGGTGAAGCATGCAGAGTGAACCTGTGCCTAAAGTAGATCCCACATCGACGAACAGTTCAGCTGATACGAAGCCTGTATCACCTCCGCCATCGAATCGTATAGAAAATCCCGAAAAAGCCCTGCTAGAACTTTTTAGGGAATCTAAAGAATCCAGCCAGACCTTTATTATTCAACTCTATTTTTATAGTGGTATCGCTATGGTTGTGTTGTGTGCAGCGATAGGTTTGATGATGTATCTGGCCTGAGTTTGTTGTGAGTGGTTCGATCAGATAGAACGCAGATGTACTTCGCACGACGTTTACAGCAGCTTACGGACAGGTGCTGTCCATTACTGCTTCATTAATTTTTCCTGGCTCGACTTTGACCCATTCGCCTACGGTTTTGAACTCGCGTATCACGGCACCCTTGCCATCATTTTCTGCATAACTGACCATCGATAATGTTCGCATGCGCTCAGTGCGGCAATCGTATTCATCCTCGGCAATCACTGAACCAACACCATCCTCTGTGCGACGGCGCATATTGAGCAGCACGCGCACGGTCATACGATCGCGTTTGTTACTAATTGATTCTGAATCGATGAACACAACAAATGGATCGGGTGCTTGATTTTCGGCAGGTTCAACGAGCAACCATACGGCATGACTAACTGATACACACAATAAACCTACAGTACCTATGACTAGCTGCAGGGCAGTGTGATTGTTGTGACCAAAGTTGAAATATAAGGAGCGTAGCATGACGTCACCTCTGAGATTATTTCAAAAGAGTACGCTTTTTTAAATTGCAAATGGTGCAATCCTGCCGCCTGTTGCTTACTATCCGTTGTGAGAAATTGCGCCGGCATCCGAAGCAGCATCGTTGTCGGTGCATTCCACTTGGGTGGTACACATCCAGAATCCACATTCCGTAGCTCGGTGTCTGGCGAGTTTGTGCTGGGCCGAACAATAGCTGCGCGCTTTGTCCCAACCCGTGCCGGAAAAATTAAACGTGCTGTAGGAATAAGAAAACGTTTCAGGGCGCGGCCCTGCCTGAAAGCTAGTGCAGGCAGTTGAGCATATGACCGAGGCTAGTACTAAAAAGCTAGTCAGCAAGAACGTGCGGGTCGTCTCCGGGTGGGACATCTTAATCACCGTTGTTAGTCGGTTCCCGTTGTAGCCAGAAGTGGCTAAGACAGGTTCCTCATGGATAAGACCAAATGCTAGCGCACTTACATCAACGAAGCGTATACGTTATAGGATGAAAACTGCCTTTGCTTAATTACATCAAGGACGATTTCGCCCAAAGAGAGATCGTCAGGGCAGTCATTCATGCACTGACTCAGCGCATTTCTGAAGTCCTGCATAAACTGCGTTTTATCTTTGGTTTTTAAATACATCTCGTAAATACAATACTCCGTGGGCTCATCGAGACCATGGAAATTCATATCGTCGGCATAAATTGTCTGCAATATCAGCTCGATAAGCTCGAGTTTGGAATGATCCATAAAGCGGAAATGAACCAGCCCACCAATTAAGGATTTAAGGCGGTCAAAGTCGTCTTCGGTCTCGGTCCAGTTTTGGGTACTTTTTCCCATAGTGCTCCTCCATGGTGAGGAGTTAAATAACAGGCAACTGTTTTCGGCACTTGTTTGCCCGAAACACAGACCATAGTCCACTTCTGCCGGAAAAGACAGCAATTCATACTTTCAAGACGAAAAATGACTGCTGAGTTTTATCAATGATTATGTTGGGGTGCACAATAATTACTTGACTTGTTGTTTTCTGCCCCTAAAATACCCCTGTTGCATCGCACCATGCCTCGCAACACATGCGCTCTACCTAACATTAAATAAGTAAGCAAGGAGAATTGCCGTGATTCCAGCAGTCAATCAGTTGTCTCAAGCAACCAAAACGTCTATGGAAGTTCAACTTCACGCCATGACAGACTTGGCTGAAAAAGCGCTTCAGGGCGTATCTGAACTCGTTGAATTAAACATGGCAACTGCCAAAGCTTCGTTCGAAGAGACATCTGCGGTTGTTCAGCAGATCCTCGGCGCAGCCGATGCGCAAGAAGCCATCCATCTGGTTCAGGCGCAAGCCCAGCCTAACGCAGAAAAAGCAGCATCGTATGGCCGCCATTTGGCAGCTATCACTTCCCGCACTCAGGGTGAAATCGCTAAAACTGCTCAAGAGCGTGTAGCTGAAACTGCACGTCACATGAATGGTTTGATCGACGATCTTACTAAGTCAGCACCTGCAGGATCGGAAGCCATTGTTAGCGCTATGAAAGCTGGCGTAGCCAATTCCAATGCCGCTTACGAGCAGTTAGTCAAAGTTAGTCAAACTGCGTTTGACAATTTCCAAGAGCAGTTGCACCAAGCTGGCAACCAGTTTGCAGCTGGTACCGCTAAGCCTGCAAAAGCTAAAAAATCTGCTGCCTGATATTTTTTTCAGCGCAACATGAGTGGGCTGCTTCGGCAGCCCATTTTTTTGGACTGTACGCATCGTAATGCAGCATCCTTGAGGCATATTCAAAACATGCAGGGAATGTAGTCGAGAGCGATTACGCTATAAATCGTGCGGCATATGTACTTTATGCAGGAGTTCATGAAGTGCATCCGGATAGCGTCACTATGTGTCACGACATACTGAATACGGTATCGCGTTCGCTTCATACAGCAGGGCGCCAGATACAGTTAGTGAAAATGCCTGCGCGGTTTATGAATAACCTGAGGTGATTCGTAAAAAAGCGGGGTAGGTCGGTGTTAAAACAAGTGCAGGTTTATTGAGTTAATTTCAATGCAGCTGATCCCATGACACCGGTATGGGCCATCAGACGCAAACGCGCTGATCGCCATTCAGACAGGCAGCGAATCCGTTCTTGCTGAGCATCGGTTAATGATGTCAGTTGATTCAATAATTCTAAAATATCAGCCGCTCCCCCCCCTCGCATACCGATTTTCTGATGATGTCAAAGCCGCTTGCGCGGCCAAGCGTGTCGCCCTTGGGTTAATTCGGTTTGAGAGCCGTCACGTTGCGAGTTGCTCTGACGCATTCTAAAAAATTCCACTAAGGGAACAGATGTTAATAAAGTATCAACATCTAATTATTTCTGCTATATTCTATTTAAAGTTATATACGTATAAATAAAAGTATTAAAAATAATCATAGCTTGTCGCTTTAAAACTCAAAACATAATGTGGTCGAAATGAGCAAAGACTCTACTTTCACAAAAAATGAACTCGTCGCGCTTTATGTATTTTTTTGGATCAGTGGTATTGCTGCTGTAGCCTATCTCGCTACGCTTCCTCTTACTACCGACACACAGATTCGCATCTCCGGATGCATGCTGCTGGCACTTTTTATTTGCTACCAATTTTCCCGCCACATAAAAAAATTAGAGGGCAGTAGTATTCTGCGCTTAGTAATTTTTCTGCTCGCTGCATTACTGGCATTCCGCTATTTATACTGGCGCGGAACCCAAACATTACCTTTCAACTTTGGTGCGATCTCTATCATCGCTGGCTGCCTGCTTTTTTTAGTGGAATGCTTCTATTTTCTTAATTCCACATTGGGCTATTTCATCAGTATCAAGCCCAAAGTCAGGCAGGCCATTGCATTGCCTGCCGGTCCGGCGCTACTTCCACATGTTGATGTCTATATTCCTACCTTTGATGAAAGTCCCGATCTGGTTGGGCCGACG
>JAULVH010000254.1:0-7370 GCA_032111105.1 Burkholderiaceae bacterium
ATAACCAACGGCATCGTTGTACTGATCGGGCTTATTGATGTAAGGGTAGTGGCCCCCATTGCTAACAATGACGTGCTTAGCGCCAGGGTAGTGCGACTGAATAGACTGCCGCATTGACGGATTGATTAACGGATCATCGTCACACTCAATTAAGAGAATATGATTCTCTGAAAAAGTGATCCTAGGAACAGGTGTGGCCCTTTGTACTGCCAGCATGCGGTCTCGGATGGACTGAGGGCTCTGGCCTCGCCCAATGAGATCCAGCAAAGAAGATCGCAACTCGCTCTCGACTGACTTTTCTAGTCTGTCCATAACATCTATTTTGACTTTCTCGGGAGAGGAATTTTCAAGGTTCGCAAGTTTCTCCGGTGTTTGAGCAGGTCTGGGATCATGAAATCCATTACCTAGAACCATACGCCCCACAGATGACGGCGACAAAAATGCTATCCACTGTGCTAGGTACGCACCATAAGAAGTGCCAAGTACATCAAAATGCTCAACGCCAATCGAACTGAGCAGGCGTAGCAATAGTTTTGCCTGCTCAGAAGCATTCTCGCCCGCAGGATAGTTTATAGAAACGACATCTCTTGCAGAACCCCATGCGAGAATCTGACGATAAAAAGTTTCAGATGTTCCTTGAGCACCTGGCAACATCACAAGTGTCTTGCCGGATCCTAGGGTTCGAGTTATCTCAACTTTAATGCCATCCACCTCAACGATGGTTATGGGATATTTTTTTCGTAGTTCTGAAAGCATGATTTGCGGGTATTTCTAGTTGGTTGATGAAAATCTAACACGCACAGAGCCAAGCCCTTCGAGTCGAGCTTCAAACGAGTCTCCAGGGTTCGCTGAGGCCATAGGTCCAAGTGCGCCAGACATAATCACTTCTCCAGCTCGCAGCGGCGTCCCAAGTAATGCCATTTTTCGAGCGAGCCAGACCACGGCATTTATAGGGTTTCCAAGACACGCGGCACCACTGCCAGTAGACACTTCTAAACCCTGTTTTTCCATGACCATTTTGCATAATCGAAGGTCCAAGCCATCTAATTTGGTAGGTTGACCACCGAGAACAAAGAGTCCAGACGATGCATTGTCTGCAATTGTGTCTAAGAGCCCAATATTCCATTTTTCAATTCGACTGCCAACAACTTCAATTGCTGGCAGAACAAATTCAGTGGCGCGGATAACATCTGCGGTATTTGGTTCTAGCATGTCAAGATCGCGTCTGAGGACAAATGCCACTTCTGCCTCTACCTTCGGTTGCAGTACGTCCCCAGCGCAAATTGTTTCATCATCTGTGAGAGCCATGTAACTGAACAATACCCCATAGTCTGGCTCTGATACACCTAGCTGATCTTGCACGCTCTTGGAAGTCAAACCGATTTTTCGACCGCAAAGTCGCTTGCCCTCGTTCTGATACTGATGGGTATTTATGGTCTGTATTTTGTAGGCGCCATCGACGCCAAGGTCCGAAATTTCATCCCTTATTGGAGGAATTGGTGACTTATTGCGTTGAGCCTCTCTTAGGTTGAATGCGATACGCTCGTAGATGTCAGTTTTCATGCGTTTCTGTTGTTGGCTATGCGAATGAAAAGCAGTCTGCACGAACCTTGGGCATACACCAATAGGCTTCGCTATTCTTGGCGTATAAACTGTATTTATGACCAATCTGAATTCATCATCACTTTCACTTGACCTCAACTTGCTGCGCTATCTTGTGGTTCTCGTTCAAGAGAAGAGTGTTTCAAGGACTGCCGAGAGGCTTCACGTAACACAGCCAGCGGTTAGCGCCGCAATAAAGCGTTTGCGACTTACTTATAACGACCCAATACTCGTTCGCTCTGGACAAACTATGCAGCCTACGCCTCGTGCCTTCGATATGGCTCGTGCAATAGAACCTATGCTTAAAAGAGTCTATGAAATGACGCAAGAGCAACAGTTTGAGCCATCAAAGTCACAAATGTCGTTTTCCTTGATTTGCTCAGACTACGTGCAGTTCGCAATGATCAGCAATTTGACCGACCTCTTACAGCGCGCCGCCGCCGGTATCTCAATTGACGTCAAACCCGCCAATCCGGAAAGAATTGCCAGCTGGATGGAGTCCGGGCTCGTTGACTTGGGAGTTGGATATTTACCAAATCCTTTGGAGAGTTGGCGGACAAAGCTCCTATTTCGCGAGGAACAAGTCTGCCTAATCAAGCGAAATCACACTGCACTGAAGCGAGAGTGGAACGCTAATTTATATTGTGATTTGACCCACGTTGCGATTTCACCGGGAGGAGCGGGAATCTATGGCGCAAGTCTGGACCAAGCGCTCAAGAGCGAAGGATTAAAGCGACGTATTGGCCTAACGCTGCCATCATTTCTCGCTATTCCATATGTTGTTGCAAAAACCGGATTTGTTGCCACAGTTCCATTGACGATAGCTAAACACTTTTCAAGTTTTTTGCCGCTTACCTATCTGTCGCTCCCCATAAAGTTACCCGCATTTGAGATATCAATGTATTGGCACGAAAGAGTGCATATGGATTTAGCGCACAAGTGGCTGCGACAACAAGTGGAAGTCGTGGCTGAAACGCACAACAAGCTTACCCGTGCCGAGCCGACGCGCAAACCCCGCTCGTGAGATTTAGCAGACCTCTGGTCAATATTTCCTTATTTTCCAAAGTCTAATGAAGATCTTGCTTCAGTATTAATGAGGCTCTTTGCGCCAATGCAAATGTGGGAGCGTTGGTATTACCTGAAGTGATATTTGGCATGATGGATGCATCCACAACCCGAAGTCATTCAATACCGCGGACCTTCATACGAGAGTCCACCACACTACTTTTGTCAGTTCCCATGCGACAAGTTCCAACGGGTTGAAAAATTGTCGTGGCTTGTTGCCTGGCAAATGCCTCCAAGCTTGCATCGTCAGTCTTTTCTGGTCCTGGAAAGATCTCAGACGTCAGCCATGGTCTTAATGCAGATTGGGATGCGATTCGACGCGCTAAGTCAATCCCCTTGAGAGCTAACGACATATCGTCAGCGTTTTCCAGATACGGCAGGTAGATGCGCGGGGGGGTATCGATATCTGCGGATGACAGTGTCAGTTGCCCCCGACTTTTGGGCCTTAGTGGAATCACTGATATCGACATTCCTGGGAATTTGTGGGGCGGGCCACCAAGTTGATCAGTCGAAAAAGGAGAAAAAAACAATTGCAAGTCAGGCCGAGAATGGCTTTCTTGTGAATCCGCGAATGCAACCGCTCGCAAAGCGCCCTGAGCCAGCCAACCCGACCGATTTAGTGCATAACGAAAGATAGCCAATGCCTTTTCTGGCTTCGAATGGAAAAGCTGATTGAGGGTGTTTACATTTTGTGCTCTGTAAACACATCGAAGTTGAACGTGATCCTGCAAGTGCTTACCAACGTCCGGTAAGTCAACACGAACCCCAATTCCTAAACGTTGAAGATCTATAGCCGGACCTACTCCTGAGAGAGAAAGAATCTGTGGTGTGTGAATTGCACCTGCGCTCAATACTACCTCTCGTCTTGCCATTACAAACAAGCGCCCTTGTGGAGATAGCGTTTCCACACCCAAAGCGCGCAATCCATTAAAGAGAATTCTAGTTACCCGCGTGGAGGTAAGAACACGCAGGTTGGCTCGTCGGCGAACAGGCTTGAGGAATGCATCGACTGCGCTAACCCGGCGACCATCTGCAATCGTGACCTGCAATGGACCAATGCCCGACTGATCGCCACTGTTGTAGTCCTCATTTACTTGTAGCCCAACAGATACACCTGCTGATATTGCTGCGCTTAACAACGGATGCTCAATGTCTGCCAAGCTAATCTTTACACCTGGACCGCGACCTCTAGATAAGGAAAGTGAGGCTGGCACCTCCTCTACCGCATGTAAAGCCTTCAGCATGGCGGCACGTCCCCAATCTGGCCCTGCAGCTGCTTCCCACTCATCGAAGTCCTCGACTTGACCGTGCACCCATGCGAGGCCATTAATAGAACTGCTCCCACCAAGAACCTTTCCTAGCGGGTAGTGCATCTGCCGGGAGCCGAGCGACTGTGCGGGTTCGGTTTGATAACACCAGTTTACTGACTTATCGGCTATTGTCTTTACATAACCTAGAGGGATATGAATCCACGGATTCTTGTCTTCTCCACCCGCTTCTATCAGGATGACTTGCAACGATGGATTCTCTGAAAGGCGGTTGGCCAACAAACATCCTGCAGAACCACCACCAACGATGATGACGTCAGCCTCCAAGGATGGGGACACTCCGTCGTTCGTTTGGTTCGATACTCCCATATTGAACCTACGTACTATTTGGAGAGACAATACCGCTCGGCAAAATTTTGGTAGCTGGTCGTTTCGCGTCCAAGAATCATCGCCATGGTTCTGCAATTTCCACCAGGAGCGCCATGACTATCGAATTCCTTGAACATCGTGCGCAGTATTGCCATTTCCCTGAGATCACGGCCCGCCCAATGCGGCAATGCCATGTATTCATCCAGAGGCATGGTAGTGGCAACAATCTTGCGCTTTAAAACATTACTCCAGATACTTGCAAGTTCTACACGCGTAAGTGGAAATTGAGTGCTTACGCATTCATAGACTCCGTAAGCCCACCCTGTTTCGGTAAGACACTTTGCGACAGCCTGCGCATAGTCGTCGAGATCCAACCAGGATATTGGTTGGGTCGCTGAATAAGGGAACAAAAACTCGCCGTCAGTCGTGAGTTTCTTCCAGTTCCAAGCCACGTTTTGCATAAAATTTGTTGGTTGGAAGATCACCCAAGGTATTCCGCTAGTGATTGCTGCCTCTTCAACCTCACGCTTATGCACATGGAACTGTATGGAGCTAACCTGCGAGTTGATAACGCTGTGCAGGTAAATGCACTTCACTCCAGCACGTTTGACTGCATTGATGACATTTTTTCCAAATTGAACTTCATCGGGCTTCATTCTGGGCGGAATGTGGAAAACTCTTGTCATGCCCCTCGCAGCTTGGTAAATGGATTCTTCATCTGCAAGATTTCCTACTACGACCTCTGTCGCGCCCATTTGATGCAGGAGGTCTGTTGATTTTTTATTGGAGGTCAGGCACCGAATCACTTTAGCCTTACCACGCAACTGATTTAATATGGCATGACCCGTCAATCCATTGGCACCAGTGATAAGAATGCCCATATTTTTTCCTTATGCTAGTTCATTGTTTATGTAGTAAGCAGTACCTAGTCTCAACCAGTCAGCGCAAATGTTTCCGCTTTCGAAAATTGCGTCCTTTCGTGTTTAACTACATCCTCCTTTATGGCTTGGCTTTGGCCTCAATCAAATTAATTTAAACTATTTTTATAAGCTTAATCAACTTTGATTCCTCGACTGCGAATGAGTTTTCCCCATTCCGCAGATTCACGCCTAATGATGGATGCAGTCTCAGAGGGGGTTGTTCCAGAATGTTCGAAGCCTACATCCGCCATTTTTTTGAGCATCTCTGGAGTTTTGGATATTTTTGAAATATCTGCGTATAACCTTTCAACTATTTCCTTTGAAGTTCCACTTTTCACCCAGAATCCATGCCATCCAAGTACCTCGTAACCCGGAATGACTTCACCTACCGTTGGGACATTGGGCAGTAGCGGATGCCGTCGTGATCCAAGATATGCCAAAGCTCGTACCTGACCCGCTTGAATAAATGGAATGATTGATCCGTTCGGCTCCGTCGTGACAGAAACAACGCCAGAAATTACGTCCGGAAGCGCAGAATTCTTGTAAGGCACATGCAAAGCTTTTGTACCTGTACCGTCCTCTATCAAAGCAAACGCGAGATGTGCTGCTGAACCAACACCATAAGAAGCAAAACTAATTTTGTCAGGGTTTAACTTTGCATAATCAATTAGCTCTTTCAGAGTCTTGAACGGAGAACTAGGTGAAGTGACAATAAAATAAGCGCCTTTCAAATTCTGAGTTATGGCTACCAAGTCCTTTTCTGCATCGTATTGAAGTTTTGAGTATAAGTGCGGGTTCATGGTGAAAGGGGCATTAAATGCATAAAGCATCGTATAGCCGTCTGCTGGAGACTTTAGTACATTGTCAATACCTAAAATAGCTGCTGCACCTGGCTTGTTTTCTACCGTTACGGGCACTTTGTACATTTTTGTTAACTCATTTGCATAAAGTCTCGCAAAAATATCAGGCGCAACACCTGGAGCAGTTGGCACGACGATCCTGATTGGTTTCGCGGGCCATGCATCCTGTGCAAAAGTAGGATTGAGGACGCTGCTTAGCAGAATCAGTAATAGCTTTGCAAAACTTTGTTTCATTTTTTATGTCTCCTCGAGTAATTAATTGTTGATGATTTAATCTCAGGCCTTTTCGTAAGGATCTATTCCTCGCGCTTTGTCAGCTTCAACAACCTCTGGTGGAACAAAAATTCCCATATTAGGGTCCACGACGTTGTCATAAATGACCATCATCAACCCCTTCGTGCCCTTTTCACCTTGCTGTTCAACACGCCTCCATAAGTCCGGGGGGACTGAAAATGTGTCAAGAGGATTAAGCTCCACGAAATTTTCACTATTCCGATTGAAGTAAATGCGATAACACCCTTTTAGGGGCATAAATATCTCACGGTATGAATGTGAATGGATCACAGGGGAAGCGCCGGCCTCAGATTCAATGAAGGCGATATGCATTGAGTGTGGCGTCGATATTCCAGCCGGAGCAGCCTTGTTGTCAGGGGATATCAACCACTTGATGGGCAGTCGCTTCCCGGTCGTTTTGTCTACAAAGGCATTCGGATCTACTCTCAAGTCCTTATAAAAGGCGACGTTTTCCATTACGTCATCTGGATTCATATTCACGCCGTGGCCAACCACACGCTGATAGAGCGTCGTTGATGAGGTAGCTTCTCCAACTTCTGAGGTCATGGAAATTCCTTTCCTGATGGTTTTAGTTCGTTTGTTAGTGTATTTAAGCCAGGTTCTAATTCACTCACTTGACGTTGTGACTGATATAAATTCCGTTGATACTCCCTACAAAGCACTTGGTATATCTAAATGTTAGGGATTGCGCAAAACGCATAGTTTGTTTCTCCTCTCCGTAGCAAGTTATGCGGTAACCGTAATTCATGAAGATAAAGATGACTACGGTTTGCTGAATGAGATAAACACTTGACAAGGTCGTACGTTTTTACGTACTATGTTTAGAAGGAGTGGCATCATGAACACAGTAACCGCAAGCCAAGCACGAGCTGGCCTCTATCGCTTGATTGATCAAACAGCAGAAACACACAGGCCAGTAGTCATTTCTGGTAAGCGGGCAAATGCCGTTTTGGTTTCCGAAGAAGATTGGAGCGCTATCCAAGAAACTTTGT
>JAULVH010000255.1:0-5078 GCA_032111105.1 Burkholderiaceae bacterium
TGAATTCCATCGCCTCAATTTCGTCCATGCCGTAGAGCAGTTTGCGCAAAATCCAGATTTTTTGCAGCACATCGGGCTTGATCAGCAGCTCTTCACGACGGGTGCCCGATTTATTCAGGTTGATCGCTGGGTAAACGCGTTTTTCCGCCAGACGGCGCTCAAGGTGTACTTCCATGTTGCCGGTACCCTTGAATTCTTCGTAGATCACGTCATCCATGCGGCTGCCGGTTTCGATCAGAGCCGTTGCGATGATGGTTAGTGAGCCGCCTTCTTCGATATTTCGTGCCGCACCAAAGAAACGCTTAGGGCGCTGCAGTGCATTGGCATCAACACCACCGGTTAAGACTTTGCCTGAGGCTGGGATAACGGTGTTGTAAGCGCGAGCTAAACGTGTGATCGAATCAAGCAAGATCACGACATCTTTTTTCATTTCAACCAGGCGCTTGGCTTTTTCCAGCACCATCTCGGCAACTTGCACGTGACGCGTGGCGGGTTCATCAAACGTGGACGCAACAACTTCACCGCGAACCGAGCGCTGCATTTCAGTGACTTCTTCAGGGCGCTCATCAATCAGCAAAACGATCAGAGTGATATCTGGATGGTTGGCTGTAATTGCATGCGCCAGGTGTTGCAGCATTACTGACTTACCTGATTTAGGCGATGCCACCAGCAAACCACGTTGGCCTTTACCGATAGGCGCGATCATATCGATGATGCGACCGGTAATATTTTCATCGCCACGCAATTCACGCTCGAGCAGCAGTGGCTGATTCGGGTGCAGCGGTGTTAAATTTTCAAACAGTATTTTGTGCTTCGATGCCTCTGGCGGCTCGCCATTTACTTTGTCGACTTTAACTAGCGCAAAGTAGCGTTCACCGTCTTTGGGAGTGCGAACCTCACCTTCGATCGAGTCACCTGTGTGCAGGTTAAAGCGTCGAATCTGTGAGGGTGAAATATAAATGTCATCCGTCGAGGCCATGTAACTGGCATCCGGAGAGCGCAGAAAGCCAAAGCCATCGGGTAAAACTTCGAGTACGCCATCACCAAAAATCTGTTCGCCGGATTTGGCGCGCTTTTTGAGGATGGCAAACATCAGTTCTTGCTTGCGCAAACGAGCTGCGTTGTCGATGTCTAGGCCTATGGCCATTTCTAGTAGTGCTGATACGTGTAGTGCTTTGAGTTCAGATAGATGCATAAAGTCGAGATCCGCGATGAGCGGCTTTCAGGTGGGGGAGGGAGGAACTACGGTGTACAGAGAAGGTACGACTGGCAGCGCGGCTGCGTTGCCAGTCAGTGGTTGATTTTTTAGATATTGCTATCAATGAATGATGTCAGTTGACCTTTGGCCAGCGCACCAACTTTTTGTGCCGCTGGAACGCCATTCTTGAACAAGATCAAGGTGGGTATACCGCGAATACCAAATTTAGCGGGTATCGCCTGATTGGAATCTACATCCATTTTTGCGATTTGGATTTTGCCATCGTATTCTTTGGCGACTTCTTCCAATATCGGCGCGATCATTTTGCAGGGACCACACCACTCAGCCCAAAAATCAACCAGCACAGGTTTGTCTGATTTGATGACATCGGCTTCGAAAGAGCTGTCGGAAATATGTTTTATGTGTTCGCTCATGGCATCCTCAACACGAGGTGGGAAAAAAGTTTACCTGTTCGCCTGCACCGGAACAAAATTTTGTTGTTCCTGATTTATCTGCGCATTGTTTCATGCGTCGTGAATAATCGTTGTGTGGATTTGGTGCAGGAGACTACTGGCGGGAATTTCGCAAATCATAACCCATTTTTCGGGAAAGTGTTCTTTTGATGGCCTCATTCATTGATCGCTCGCATAAAATGGGCTTCCTCAAGGTTTTCTGCCATGTCTGCTACTAGCCCAAGTCCTCATCTCATTGCACAGTATAAGGTTGCCCCCGGCCCTGGCTTTTGGTCGGCGGCAGCCCATGTGCTGATTTCCGGGCCGACGGAGCTATCCCGAGTCCGCGTGCTGGTGCCTACCTATGCGCACATTGCGCCCATGCGTCAGGCGCTGGCAAGCCGCCTGGGCCTCTCATTCATACCGCCAGATATACGCACCCTGGCTGACTGGTTAGCTAGTTTGCCGCCAGTTGCCGAAGAAGTATCAGCTTCGTCGCCCGGCGAGCGGCTACTGGGTTTGTATGCACAGCTAAGAGAACAGGGCTGGCTAAAAAAACTATTTGAAGCGCGCCGCAATACCGATTTACTGCCTTTGGCTAAAACATTAATCAGCTTAAGTGATGAATTAACCGAGGCTTTGCTGTCTGCGGCAGTCAAGCAACCCGAAGCGGTAGAAGATCGGTGGCGTGCCGCGCTGGCGCAATTTTCACCCAAGGCAGCGGCCATGCTTTCCAGCGAAGCACAGTTGGTATGGAATCTCTGGAGCGCGCAACGAGATCAGCGAGATCCCGGCTTAGTCAGGCAATCTCAACTGCAGCGTTTAGCCCAAGATGCCGATAGCGCCTTGTTTTGGATTTCACCCATAGAGCCTGGTGATATGGAGATGGATTTTCTAACGGCCTATGCACACCAACAGCCTGTGTCGGTCGTGGGTCTGGATTGGTCTAAGCAAGTCTTACCTAGTTCATTGCAGCGTGCCTGGCCTGAATTGAGTGATGCTCATGATGACGGGTTAAGCCCATCAGTCGATACACCGCCAGAGTTTGATTTGCGTTTATGCCCCGCCCGCAATCTTGAACATGAGGCGCAGTCGGCAGCACAAACCATCATCACCTGGCTCATGCAGGGTAAAACCCGACTCCTTATCGTGCCTCAGGATCGCGTCGTTGCTCGCCGTGTGCGCGCACTACTTGAGCGAGCCGAGGTATTCGTATCAGATGAAACAGGTTGGAAGTTGTCCACTACCCGAGCAGCGGCAGTACTCGCGTCGTGGCTGGATTTGGTGGCTACGCGGGGTCGGCCGGCGGCGCTACTGGATTTTATTAAGTCACCTTTTTTGTTTAACGATTCTGTTATCGAAGCACAGCAGCGTAGTGAAATAGAAAAGGCACTGACAACTCAGGCTGTGACTGTTGGTTGGGCAGGTATCAAACACGCCGTTGATGCGCTTCCCGATGCTAAACGTTTAATTGAAGTAATCGTGCGCGAGGCAGAGCGCTGCTCAGGTCGTAAATCGATAGGCGAGTGGGTGGCGACTACCTTGGGTGCATTGGATGCGCTGGGTATGCATGATGCTATGAGTCAGGATATCGCAGCATCGCAGCTTATGACTATGCTCGATGTGCTGGCACAAGAATGTGAAAGTATCGATGCCAGTTTTAGTCTTTCGGAATGGCGTGCGTTGTTAACACTCCAGTTAGAGCAAACAGAATTTGTGGCATCTAAAACTGATCAGCGTGTGGTGATGGTGCCTTTGCATGGCGTGTCATTACGTGAATTTGATGCCGCCATAATTGTTGGTGGCGATGCAGAGCATTTGCCCTCGCCACCGCAGGACATACTATTTTTTACCAATGCCGTCAGGCGTGAATTAGGTTTAGCCACACGCGAACAGCGCGCTCAACAACAACTGCGTGATTTTGCGGGTTTGTTACTGACGTGCCCGGCGGTGGTGTTGTCGTGGCAGTCGCAGATTAAGGGTGAATCCAATTTAGTGAGTCCGTGGATACAGCGACTACAACTCGAATTAAAAATAGCAGCTCATTCAGAGTTGAAGGTACATGAGGTACTCCTGCCACCGGTGACGTTGCAAGCCCATCGCTCTGCCATGCCATTACCTATTGCACCAACCTTGTTGCCGGCATCGTTATCAGCGAGTGGTTACAACCTATTGGTCGCGTGCCCGTATCAATTTTTTGCTTCTCGTATGCTAAGACTAGGCAGCGCAGAAGAATTAACCGATTTACCGGAAAAGCGTGACTACGGTAATTGGGTGCATTCCATTCTGCTGCAGTATCACGAGACTGTAGCGCAGCAGTCAACACACGTAGACCAACGATTAGCATTGCTCGAGCAACTGTCAAGTGACGTATTCGATCAGGTGCTTTTGCATGAGCCTGCAGCACTTCCTTATTTGGTACGTTGGCGTAAACAGATACCCGGTTATCTTGCATGGGCTAACGCACACGAGGAGGCTGGCTGGACATTTGCTTTTGGTGAGCGTCAGAGCGAACGTACTTTGTCTTGGGAGGGTGGAGACATACGATTAAAAGGTCGGCTCGACAGAGTTGATCAGCATGCCGAAGGTCAGTGGATGGTGTTGGATTACAAAACTACCGACAAAGGCCGATTGAAAAGAAAACTCACTGAGCGTGAAGATCATCAATTGAGTTTTTATGGCTTGCTTTCAGAGCAGGAAGTTACGTCGGCAGCCTATGTTGCGATTGATGCCGACAAGCCCGATGCCATACTCGCTGAACCTTATGAAGCTTGGCGCGATGCGCTGGAAACCAGATTAAAAATGGATCTCAAAAATATCGCTGATGGCAGTACCTTGCCCGCTACAGGTGTAGGTAGTACCTGCGACTGGTGTGATGTGCGCGGCTTGTGCCGCAAAGGAAACTGGTAATGCCGCCGGCGAATAATTTCATCGTCAATGGCAGTGCATGTACAAAAGAAGAATTTGTACGCATCGCCTGTGAGCCGACGCGCTCAGTAGTCGTTGAAGCGTGTGCGGGTAGTGGCAAAACGTTTTTGCTGGTATCGCGCATGCTCAGACTTTTACTCGATGGTTGCGAGCCATCTGAATTATTAGCTATTACCTTTACCCGCAAAGCTGCCGCAGAAATGCGCGAACGCTTATTGCTTTTGCTGGAAGAATTAGCTCTGGCAGACACCAGCGTTGTCATTGAGCGGTTACAGCAGCGTGGCTTGAGCAGAAGCGAGGCAGAGAAAAAACTTCCTCAGGCACGTAGTTTGTATCAGCGCGTTTTATCCAGCCCATTTGGGTTGTCTATCGATACCTTTCATAGTTGGTTTGCACGCTTGTTACAAATAGCACCGTTATCTTCAGGCGTGCCACATGGGTGCGCGCTAGAAGATAACACCACTGAATTATTGAGCGATGCCTGGGTACGTTTAATGCAC
>JAULVH010000255.1:5088-15029 GCA_032111105.1 Burkholderiaceae bacterium
AGCATAGCGAAGTGCGTGCAGCACTATTGACGATCTATGACATCGTAGGAGACTGGACTGGCAAACAACTCATCGATGCCTTTGTGGCGCGTCGTGCGGAGTGGTGGGTTGCGAGTGAGCATAACGATCCGCTGCAACAATTGCGCGATGTGTGCGGTTTAGATGCTCTCCGCGATGCACGATTATGTTTATGGGAAGACGGTGCTTTGTGTGAGCGGTTTTTGCGCTTGTCTACTCTGCTGGGGCGAGGTACACCCGCACAGAAAAAAAATGCGACTGCTATCGAGATGTGCATCACGGCCGCTGCAGATATCGCGCAGTTCGATGTGCTCTACAGTCTGTTGCTTACAAAATCTGATGAGCCTCGCGCGCTTCCTAAAGCACAAGCGTTGCAAAATGCTTTAAGCGAAGACGAGCAGCTCTGGTTTGTAGAGTCGTGGTTTGCACTAGCTGATGAACTTCTATTGCTTAAGCAGCGTAGTTTTGAACCGCAAGTGATCAAACTTAATGCAGCCGTATTTGCGATAGGCTCTGCCTGCCTTGAACATTACCAGGAAATCAAAGCTGATCGGCGCGTAATAGATTTTTCTGATCTTGAATGGCTCACCTGGAAATTACTCACCGATCCGGCACACGCAGCGTATATGCAGGCTCGTTTGGATGCGCGCTATCGGCACATACTGATCGATGAATTTCAAGATACCAATCCTTTGCAGTGGCAAATCGTTCGTGCCTGGCTTGAAGCTTATGGCGATGAGGCTGAGCACCCTACGGTATTTATTGTGGGCGATCCCAAACAATCTATTTACCGATTTCGCCGGGCAGAGCCGCGCGTATTTGCATCCGTGCGCGAACGCTTAGTTGCTAAGGGTGCTGCAGATTTAGCGACTCGTCAAACCCATCGCAATGCGACAGCGATCGTAGATTTTCTAAATCAGTGTATGCAGAACAATCCACTGTATGAAACGCAATCGACAGTATCTGCTTTTGCCGGGCAGGTTTGGCGTTTACCTTTGGCGACGACGCAACCAGTGCCAATGCCAGCACCAGCGCCAGCGGAAGAAAACCCAGAATTTACCTTGCGTGATCCTTTGCATGTTGTGCCAACCATTAATGAAGAAAGTCGTCGGGTAGATGAAGCGCGTACTGTGGGTTTGGCTTTGCATCAGGCGCGTGCGCAATGGGAAGATAAAACGAGCCCTTTGCACTGGTCGCACATAATTTTATTAGTGCGTAGTCGTACGCATTTATTGGAATATGAACGCGGTCTGCGCGATGTAGGCGTACCCTTTGTATCCAGTCGGCGCGGAGGTTTGTTGGATGCGTTAGAAATAGCAGATCTTATGGCTTTGCTGCGATGGTTAACTATAAGTGCCGATAATCACGCGCTAGCCCATGTACTGAAATCGCCCATCATAGGCGCGAGTGATGATGATTTAATCGCACTCGCCCGCACCGGAGAAGGCAGCTGGTGGCAGCGACTACTATCTGCAGCGCCATCGCTTAATCCAGTATTGCAGCGCGCGTTAAATTTGCTATCGGGCTGGCAGCAAGCAGCAGCGCATTTGCCTGTGCATGATTTACTCGATCAAATCATGCACGAAGGCGAGTTGGCTATGCGTTATGCCATGACAGCACCTGCGGCAGTGCGCGCACAAGTGCTGGGTAATCTGAATGAGTTTTTAGCGCTGGCACTCGATTTGGATGCAGGGCGATATCCGAGCATCGCGCGCTTTTTGGATCGCTTAAATAAACTTAAGCGTAGTAGTGAACAAGATGCACCAGACGAGGCAACTGTCGATGCCGCTCTAGATGCGGTTCGTATCATGACCATACATGGTGCCAAAGGTTTAGAAGCCGAGGTGGTTGTTATGATGGATGCCAATCATAGCGATTCGCAACGCGATGATTTAGGTGTGCTGTGTGATTGGCCACAAGAATCCGAGTCGCCTACCCATTTATCTGTTTTTGGAAAAACTAAAGAGCGCGGTTTTGCCCGACGAGATTTATTTGCCATCGAAGAAAATTTTCGATTACAGGAAAACTGGAATTTGTTTTATGTCGCTATTACCCGCGCTAAAAAAATACTTATCGTCAGCGGCATTCATAACGATAAAGATGACGAAGGAATAACGGCCGGTGGCTGGTACCAGAAATTTTGTTCTATCGAAGCGAAAGCGCCAGAATCAGCAGAAAATTTAGCGAGTGTGGACGCTAATGAATTCACGCTGCCTTTATTTACGCCTCCTTCCTTGCCCTCGACTCGTTTGCCACTGGCCGATGATGAAACCGAAGCCACCCTGGAAGGAACGTTGCTGCATGCGTTGATGGAACGTTTAACAAGTCAGGGCGTGTGGCCAGTGTCTATTCCTAAGTCAAGTCAGGTAGCGCAGTGGCTGGGGTGCACGCTCGTGCAAGCAGAAGTAATTCACGCACAGGCACACACTATTCTTACCGAGCCATTGCTGGAAAAATTTTATGATCCATCGCAATTTGATTTTGCGCGCAATGAAATGGCCTTGGTTCATCAAGGTCAATTATCGTTGGTTGATAGACTAGTCATGATGGGTGATGCTGTGTGGGTGTTGGACTACAAGCGCAATTTTTTGGAAAGCCAGCGTGAGGACTATGCAGCGCAGTTAGATCGTTATCGTGATGCGTGCATTCATCTTTACCCGAATAAGCAAATTTATACGGCCTTAATTACCGTAGACGGGCGGTTGTGGCCCATAGCCCCGGCAGGGCTTTAATTAATTTGCATCCCCATGTCTCAGATGGTTTTAAGGGTCGCATTAGTGATGTTGTGAGTATTTAGACTACGGATTCTTTCGAATTTCGCATCATCACTCAGCTAAAATCTCAAGAAAGCACGACAAGTCCCTGAATGTATTGACGGAAATTATCCCAGCCGACTATAGTTGCGGGATGATTTCCGATTTTTCTTCTTTGCTGGACAAGGTCAGTCAGTTGGCTGAGCTTATGCAGGCCTTGCGCCGCGAAAACGCTGAACTTCGCAACGAGCTTGCCACACTTACGGATGAAAACGTCCGGCTCGCTTCGCGTATGAAAGAAGCACATGACCGCGTATCTGCGCTAATTGACACTATGCCCGCACCAAGCGACCAGGAGGCTGCATGACCACCCTTGACGTGACCATCATGGGTCAGGCCTATCGCCTGGCTTGCAAGGAGGGAGAGGAACTCGCTTTAAAGCAAGCGGTCGCTTACCTTGATGAACGCATGAACTCGATACGTGATGCAGGCAAAGTCAAAGGCACCGATAGAATTGCAGTAATGGCCGCACTAGGTATCGCTGCCGATTTTCTCGCTACCCGTAATTCAACAGGGCCATTTGCTGCGCTAAGTTTGTCCGAAGTGCGAGAAAAGATCACATCTATGAATGCACTATTAGACAGTGCACTCGCACCACAAGAAAAACTTTTTTGATCAATTGTTGATGTGCGCAGAGTTTATGCCATCGTCCTGCGAAAAATTTTTGACAGCTGCGTGGTTTGAGGTAGACTAAGTGTTCCTGCCGTGTTCGCGATTGCCATATATTCCTTGAACCATTCATTTGCACTGGCTGCGGGATTCGTTTAGTAGGCGTGAACGTCGCTCGTTCGACGATCCCAATATTGAACTACTGTGGCCGCCTTGAACCGAATAGGTTCAGGATGCCGGCACAGCGGCACAGGCGGGAAACTTATTTTTAGCGGTTGCATCAGGTATGCAGCCGCTTTTTTATTGGGCCATTACGCTCCATCATAATAAAAATAATGCGTTACTGGTTGATGAAATCTGAGCCCGACGAGACCAGCATCGATGATGCGCTCGCTGCAAAGGCTGATGGCGTTCCATGGACGGGTGTGCGCAACTATCAGGCGCGCAATTTCATGCGTGACGCCATGCGCGTGGGCGATGGTGTGCTGTTCTACCATTCAAGTTGTGCCGAGCCAGGAATTGCAGGTTTGGCCGAAGTGAGTAGCACCTCGTACCCCGACCCTACTCAATTTGATCCTGCTAGTCCGTATTACGATCCAAAATCCACACCAGAAAATCCGCGTTGGTTATTAGTTGATGTGCGGGCCAGAAAAAAAACGCGACTCATACCCTTGGCTGAGTTGCGCGAACATTCCGACTTGTCTGACATGATTATTTTGCGTCGGGGTAATCGTCTTTCGATTACGCCTGTAACGACCGCTGAATGGAACTACATAGTGCAACAACTGGTGGCACAAATACCTCATTGAAAGTCCTGCATGGATACTAATTTAATTCTTTTGTTTCTACTCTTGGGTACGTTCACAGGATTTGCAGCTGGCCTGCTGGGTATCGGTGGCGGCATGCTGATGGTGCCATTTATTACCATGCTGCTGACAGCGCGTGATTTTCCGCGCGAGTTAATCGTACACATGGCGATTGCAACATCGCTTTCAACCATCATGTTTACGTCATTGTCATCTGTGCGTGCACATCACAAGCGTGGTGCTGTGTTGTGGCCAGTGGTGAAGGTGCTGGCGCCCGGAATTTTGATAGGTTCCTGGATAGGTCCCTGGATAGGCACTAAGCTAAATTCATTTGGGCTGGCGATGTTCTTTGCCGTCTTCGTGGGATTCTCCGCCACACAAATGCTGATGGATAAAAAACCATCTGCAACGCGTGAGCTGCCTCCTGCGCCTGGCATGTTTGGTGCGGGCACCATCATCGGGGTATTGTCGGGTTTGGTAGGCGCAGGCGGAGGATTTATTTCCGTGCCTTTTATGACCTGGTGCAATGTCAAAATCCACAACGCCGTGGCAACGAGTGCGGCGTTAGGTTTTCCGATTGCGTTAGCCGGAACACTATCGAATATTTATTTCGGTATGCATGAGCCGAATTTGCCAGCAGGCTCGCTGGGCTTTATTTATTTGCCAGCCTTGCTGGTGATTTCAGTAGCGAGTGTGTTTACCGCACCTCTGGGTGCTAAAACAGCACATGCCTTGCCTGTGAAGAGTCTGAAAAAAGTATTTGCGATAGTCTTGTATGTACTAGCAGCGTACATGTTCTACAAAGCGTTCAGATAACTCAGTGCGTAGCGAACTGTTCGCGCAGTAGATTTTTCTGAACTTTGCCCATAGTGTTGCGGGGTAATTCGCTAACGACATACACGCGTTTAGGTACTTTGAAATTAGCTATTTTTGATTTAAGCGAGGCGATGATATCGGCTTCTGAAATTTCGTAGCCATCACGCGCAACAATCACCGCAGTGACCGCTTCACCAAAGTCTGTATGCGCCACACCAATGACGGCTGATTCCAGCACGCCGGGTAATTCATCGATTACCGATTCGATTTCTTTGGGGTAGACGTTATAGCCGCCCGAGATAATTAAATCTTTGCTGCGACCAACGATAGAAACATATCCTTCGTTATCTAAACGCCCCACATCACCGGTTTTAAAGTACCCGTCATCTGTGAATTCTTCGGCTGTTTTTTCAGGCATTTGCCAATAGCCTTTAAACACATTCGGCCCGTTGACTTGAATATCTCCTATTTCATCAACAGCACAGGTAGTGCCTTGCGTGGTGACTACACGCACGCTAACGCTAGGCAAAGCTGGCCCCACAGTTCCCGCTTTGCGCGCACCGTTGTAGGGATTGGAAGTGAGCATGCCGGTTTCGCTCATGCCATAGCGCTCGAGTATGGTGTGTCCGGTACGCTCTTTGAAGCTTTCAAATGTTTCAGTTAACAAGGGCGCTGATCCCGAAACAAATAACCGAATTTTTTCGCACGCATGACGATCAAATGCTGCATCACTCAGTAAGCGTACATAGTATGTGGGCACACCCATAAATATCGTGCAGCGAGGCAGGCGGCGTATGACAGCATCGCTATCAAACTTGGATAAAAAAATCATTTTGCTGCCATTCATCAGCGCACCGTGTGCCGCGACGAATAAACCATGAATATGAAATAGCGGCAACGCATGGAGTAGCACATCGCCTTTTTGCCAGTGCCATACCTTATGCAGCACTTCAATGTTAGCGGCCAGATTGCCGTGACTGAGCATCGCGCCTTTACTTCGCCCGGTTGTGCCCGAGGTATACAAAATAGCGGCCAGATCATCGGCATCGCTATGCACGGTTTGGAACTGATCACTTAAGTGCGCCGCGCGTGTGAGCAGACTGCCAGTGTTACGGCCGTTGCGTGGTTCATCTAAAGTAAACACATGGCCTGAATTATTTTTGAACGCGATTTGCGAAACCCAACCAAAATTTTCTGGTGCGCAAACCACCACAGCAGGTGCGGCATTTTCGATGAAATAATTTATCTCATCAGCGCGATAGGCAGTGTTGAGCGGTAAATAGACAAACCCGGCGCGCACCGTCGCTAAATACAGCATTAAAGCTTCGGGAGATTTTTCAACTTGTGCAGCAATGCGTGATCCGTTGGGTAAATTTAAGTTAGCCAGCAGGTTGGCTATTTTTGCGCTGCCGCGTTCGAGATCCCGCCAGCTGTAATAGTGCGCATCAGCGGTCTCTATCCAGCAATCATCTAAGTCTGTTGGAAAGCGCGAGCGAAATAAAGCGTAAAGATTAGCGTTCATGAGAGCGGCGTAGAAGAGGATTTTTTATAAGCGAACAGCAGTAATACACCGCCCAGAATAATCATGGGGAGTGACAGCATTTGGCCAGCTGATATGACCCATGGCCCCAATAGCACTTCATAGTCGGGTTCGCGGAAGTATTCAGTAAAGAACCGCGCACAGCCATAGCCCGCTGCAAACACACCACTGACTGCCATGTAGGGCCGCTCTTTGCGCGAGTAAAACCACAATACGATGAATAACAACACACCATCAATCAGTGCTTGATAAATAGGTGAGGGATGACGCGGCAGGCTATCGACATTGGGCCAGATCATCGCCCAGGGTAAATTGATGTCTGCAACGCGACCCGGTAATTCGGCATTAATAAAATTACCTATGCGACCTGCGGCATAACCGAGCGGTATAAGTGGTGCTATTAAATCCATGACCTCCATTAGGCGTCTGCCATGAAATCTGGCCCACACAGCCATCGCCAATAACACACCCAGAAAACCTCCATGAAATGACATGCCACCATTCCAGATGGCGAGTATTTCTCTTGGATGATCAAGATAGTAAGCAGGATGATAAAAAAGTACTTCGCCGAGCCGACCACCAAGTATTACTCCGAGCACGCCATAGGTCAGCATGTCATCAAGATCAGCATTGGTCCAACCGGCACTTGCCATGTGCGGCTGTTTAATACGTATGCGACCCAAAGCGATAAACAACACAAACGCTAACAGGTACATGATGCCGTACCAACGTACTGCCAGAGGGCCAACAGCAATCGCAATAGGATCTGGAAGAGGGTGAATCAGCATCCGTGAGTCTTTCGCATGAGGTTTAGAAAAGCAGTCAGTACCGGTGAGTCATTATCGCGTCGCCAGGCCAATCCGATTTCTATGCGCGGACTGACTTCTTTGAACGAACGATATTCCACACCCGGACGTTTTAAGTTAGAGACAGATTGTGGCACAAGCGCGATGCCCATACCGGCAGATACCAACCCAACGATAGTTTGCATTTGGATAGCTTCTTGCCCGATATGGGGTGTGAGTCCGGCATCACGAAAGCAGCCAAGAATTACATCATGAAATGCAGGTGCAATGCGACGAGGAAAAATAATCAACGGTTGATCAGCACATGCCTTGAGTGGAATTTTTCCTTTGTGCCGACTAAGTGGGCTGCCTTCCGTAATTGCCAACATCAGAGGTTCGGAAAAAATAGGCTGATAACTCAGCTCGACTTTGAGTTTGTCAGGTAGTGGTGGAATCAAAATTCCAAGGTCTAGCTTATTTTCTGCCAGCAGATTGAGCTGCACATCGCTCGTGGCTTCTTGTAGTTCGATATGCACCGACGGATACGCAGTTCTGAATTCACGCAGCGAACTAGGCAGCACGCTGTAATCAGCGCTGGAGACAAATGCCAGTGAGAGTTGCCCGGAATCGCCCGCAGCAGCGCGCATGGCCAGTGTTTTTAAAGAGCCGGCTTGTTGCAACAAGCGTCGCGCCTCCGGCAGTAGCGCACGACCAGCAGCAGTCAATGCCACGCTGCGCCGCGTGCGGTCAAACAGCGCCGTCCCTAGTTGTGTTTCCAGAGATTGAATCGCTTGCGACAGCGGTGGCTGAGTCATGTGCAGGCGTTTGGCCGCGCGGCCAAAGTGCATTTCTTCAGCCACAGCGACGAAATATCTCAGCTGGCGCAGTTCAGTAGTCATTAAGGCAGGCCCTGTGATATGCAAAAAGTATTAATAGAGCCTTAATCATATATTTGACAAGTACTTTGGCGCAAGGCATGGTGACGACTGTGATGCCAAGCCGTGCATGTGCCGGGGGCATACGTCAACTTACAGAGGGGAGACTCACTATGTCCGGAAACGATCGCTCTAAAAATATTACCCAAGGTGTCGCACGCAGCCCAAATCGTTCTATGTATTACGCGATGGGCTACAAAAAATCAGATTTCGATAATCCCATGATAGGTGTGGCCAATGGTCATTCGACTATTACGCCATGTAATTCAGGCCTGCAAAAACTTACCGATGCTGCGATAGCAGCAACGAAAGCAGCCGGCGGTAATCCTCAGGTATTTGGTACTCCGACTATCTCTGATGGTATGTCCATGGGTACTGAGGGCATGAAGTACTCGCTGATTTCACGCGAAGTGATTGCCGATTGTATTGAAACCTGTGTACAGGGTCAGTGGTTGGATGGCTGCGTGGTTATCGGCGGTTGCGATAAAAATATGCCAGGCGGGATGATTGCCATGGCACGTACCAATGTACCCAGCATTTATGTATATGGTGGAACGATCAAGCCGGGTAACTGGAAGGGCAAAGACTTAACTATTGTGTCGGCCTTCGAAGCGGTTGGACAATTCACTGCCGGCAAAATGTCAGACGAAGATTTTGAGGGTATAGAAGTTAACGCCTGCCCCACGACGGGTTCATGCGGTGGCATGTTTACTGCCAACACCATGTCATCATCATTTGAAGCACTAGGTATGTCGTTGATGTATTCATCGACCATGGCTAACCCCGATGATGAAAAAACACAATCAGCCGCTGAATCAGCGCGTGTGTTGTTAGAAGCTGTAAAAGCCAATCGCCGCCCGCGCGACATCATCACGCGTAAATCGATAGAGAATGCTGTAGCCGTCATTATGGCAACAGGTGGTTCAACCAATGCAGTTCTGCATTACCTGGCGATTTCACATGCAGCTGAAGTAGATTGGACGATTGAAGATTTCGAACGTATGCGTAAAAAAGTTCCAGTCATCTGCAATCTCAAACCATCGGGTGAGTATGTAGCCACTGATTTGCACAAGGCTGGTGGCGTTCCTCAAGTAATGAAGATCTTACTCAACGCGGGTTTATTACATGGTGATTGCATGACCATCACCGGTAAAACACTCGCCGAAGAATTGAAGGATGTTCCTGATGTTCCGGCAGCTGGACAAGACGTGATTCGCACCATAGACAAAGCGTTGTACAAAGAAGGTCACCTGGCCATATTAAAAGGTAACCTCGCCCCCGAAGGATGCGTAGCGAAAATTTCTGGCCTTAAAAATCCAGTGATCACAGGTCCTGCGCGTGTATTTGATGACGAGGCTGCTGCAATGGAAGCCATCGTGGCCGATAAAGTCAAAGCCGGTGAAGTGGTCGTGCTGCGCTATCTTGGTCCTAAAGGCGGCCCTGGTATGCCTGAGATGCTGTCACCCACGTCCGCGTTGATAGGTAAAGGCTTAGGCGAATCAGTTGGCTTGATTACTGATGGTCGTTTTTCTGGTGCGACCTGGGGCATGGTGGTTGGCCACGTAGCTCCTGAAGCGTTTGTGGGTGGCACGATAGCCTTGGTTCAGGAGGGCGATTCA